>NZ_JCACHA010000731.1:0-10821 GCF_059503625.1 Skermanella sp. | reverse complement strand
GTCCCAGAGGAGTCGCGACGGCGATCAGGCTGCCGCCCGCGGCGGCGGTGTTATACAGGAACGAGCGGCGGGAAACCCAACGCTGCGCTGATCCATCCTTCGACATCTGCTGACTGCTCCATGTCCCGATTGTTTGTCGGGCCGATGGTAGTCAGGGCATATGACACTTTTCCGTGCATGTTTGTGACATGTCGACAGTCTCCCGGTGCGGCGATCAATCGCCGTGGAGCGGCATGGTCACGGAAACGGTCGTCCCGTTGCTGCCGTCGATCACAAGATCGCCTTCGACGCGGGCGGCCAGCGCGCGGATCAGGTTCATACCGAGGCTGTCGGTCGCGTCTTCCGGCATGCCGGCGCCGTTGTCGGATACTTCCAGCTTCAGCCGCTCCGCCGGCATGACCATCAGGGAGACATGGATCTGGCCGCGCTCGCCATTGGGAAAGGCGTGCTTGAAGGCGTTGGTCACGACCTCGTTGATCAGGAGGCCCAACTGGATCGCCATGTCGAGACCGAGGACGACCCGGTCGGTTTCGACCGTCAGTTCGGGACCGGCGCCCGACGCGGTGAAGGACATTCGCAGATGGGCGCAGAGGTCGCGGACATAGCCGGCAAGATCCACGCGGGCGAGGTCTTCCGACTGGTAAAGCTTCTCGTGGATGATGCTGAGGGAGTGGATGCGGCTGCGGACGTCGTCAAGCTCCTGCCGGACGAGCGGACTGGTGGACTTCCGGGCCTTCAGGCTGACGAGGCTGGAGATGATCTGGAGGTTGTTCTTGACCCGGTGGTAGACCTCCTTCAGCAGCACTTCCTTCTCGACGACGCTGGCGCGAAGCGCGGCGTTGGCTTGCAGCAGCTCTTCCTCCCGCTGGCGAAGGTCGCTGAGGCTGCTCAGAAGCTCCTGGTTCTGGCGCTGGACTTCCTCGACCGGGTCCATCGGCTGCTGGCGGGTCAGTTCGTCCATCAGCTTGTTGATGAATTCCGGCACCGGCCGGTCGAGCGGGCGCTGCACGTTGCGGCCGAGCACGACGGAAGTGCCGGATTCGGATGTCTTTACTTCAAGGCGGTCCATCAGCCGCTGGGAACCGAGCAGGCCTAGGCCCATGCCGGTGCTGGAGCGGTAGCGGCCGGCCAGGATGGCGTCCAGCTCGGCGATGCCGGGACCGGCATCGCTGATTTCGATCACCATGGAGACGCGGCCGCCTGACTCTTCGATCCGAAAATCCGCTTTGCCGCCGCCGGCATAGGCATAGGCGTTGCGGCAAACCTCGGAAACCGCCGTCGCGATCCGGGTCTGGTCCTGTACCTCGAAACCCAGCCGTGCCGCGACGAGACGGGCACGCTGGCGGGCATGCACGATGTCGCGGTCATGGCGGATATGGACAGTGAAAAGCGGCCAGGTCAAGTTTCGCTGGTCTTCACCACGACGATCAGATTGTCGTCCCGGACCCGTTTGAAATCGCGGTAAAGCACGGCCGCGATCATCATCGGGTGTCTTGTCGCCAGGCCCGGATAACTGTCGATATCCCATTTGGTGCTCAGACCGTCCGAATGGAAAACCGCCAGCAGATCGCCGCCATACGCATACTCATATTCCTTCACTTTCGCCACATTATGCCCGACAACGCCGTTCTGCGATACTGTCCGGGTTTGCCCGTCCCGCCAACGGATGAAGCCTGATATATTGCCGACCCCGGCGAATCGCACGCGCCGGTCGTTCGGCTCGATCCTGACCACGCCGACGACCGCGCCCCGCGTCCCGCGCAATGCCGTATGCAGGCCCTCGAGCAGCGGTTCGGGCAGCCTTTCCTTCGACCGCAGAAACTCGCTGCGGGCGGCTTCCGCGGCTTCCGCCGCTCCCAGTCCGTGGCCGAGACCGTCACATACCAATAACAGCGTGGCGCCTCTTTCGGTCACGCGCGCAGCCCAGCCATCTCCGCTGACGGCCTCGCCGACGCGAGGCAGGCAGACCGCTCCCACTTCCAGGCCGGGGAACGGGGCGCGCTGCTGATAGCCCGCGGTGCGGACGCCGCAGACGATGGCCGTTCCCAGGTTGGGCTTGGAATAGATGTCGAAATGGTCGGACTGGCGCTGAATAGCTCCCAGGCCCGTGCCGGTACTGTCCGCCGTGCTGACTCCGTCGCGCAGGCAGTCCTGGACGTTCGCCATGCCGGGACCGCTGTCGAGCGCCAGGATGTTGACCTCACCCCCATGGTCGTGGGAGCGGGCATCCAGCACGATTTCCCCGCCGCCGCCATGGCGGAGGATGTTGGTGGCCGCCTCCGTCACGACGATCGCAAGCCGCCCGCAATCCTGCTCGCTGAAGCTGGCGATGGATGCAAGCTGGATCGCCTTGCGGCGGGCCTCGGCTATCTGACTTTGTTCCCGGATCGGTACCGGGATTACGGCCGTTCCGTCCATGATGCGACTTTCACTACTGTACCCTCGCCCGGTACGGACCTGATCTCGAACTCCTTGCACAGGCGCCGGGCGCCGCTGAGGCCGCGGCCGAGGCCGCCGCCCGTGCTGTATCCATCGGTCAACGCCTTGGACATGTCCGAAATTCCCGGACCGTGATCGGTGAAGACCAATTCAACCTTCCGGCGCGTCATGCGTCCGACGACCGCGATCAGGACCTCTCCCCCGCCGCCGTAGTCGAGCGTGTTGCGCGCCAGTTCGCTGGCCGCCGTCACCATCCGGGTGGTCTCGATCCGCGACGCGCCGATCACGGCCATCGCGGCTGCGACCGAGCGGCGAACCCGGCTGACGTCGGCGCCCATCCGGATCGGAATGGTTTCGGCGGAATTCTCCCCCCGCCCCTCTTCAGGCCTCCCCGCTTCAGGCCTCATGGAGGCGCTCGGCCCCCTCGCTGGATTCCCGGCGGATCAGTTCCATGCCGCGGTCGACGTCGAGCGCCGTCCGCACGCCCTGGAGAGACATGCCGAGCTCGACCAGCGTTATGGCGACGGCGGGACGCATGCCGACGATCACCGTCACCGCATCCAGGATTCTGGCGATGGCTGAGATGTTGGCCAGCATGCGGCCGATGAAGCTGTCCACGACGTCCAGTGCGGAGATGTCGATCAGCACTCCCTTGGCATGGGTCTTGGCGATCCGTTCCGCCAGATCGTCCTTCAGCGTCATGATCATCCGGTCTTCAAGATCGACCTGGATGGTCAGCAGCAGGCAATCGCCGATCTGGAAGATCGGGATGCGGTTGGGTTCAAGGAAGTGGGTCATGAATGGGACTGCCGGTCAGCGCGTGTGGGCGGGCTTGGTGGCGGAGAAGGTGACGCCCGTGCGCTTGAGCGCATGGGCGAACGCGCTTTGCAGGTCGGCCTTGGTCGCCACCTGCGGCAGTTCGACCCCGAGATGGACGATGGTCTGGGCGATCTGCGGGCGGATGCCGCTGATGATGCACTCCGCCCCCATCAGCTTGGCCGCCGCCGCCGTCTTCAGCAAGTGCTGGGCGACCAGCGTATCGACGGTCGGAACGCCGGTGATGTCGATGATGACGATCTCCGCCTTGCTCTCGACCACCGCTTCCAGCAGGTTTTCCATGACGATCTGGGCGCGGGCGCTATCGAGCGTGCCGATCAGCGGCAGCGCCACGATCCGGTCCCAGAGCTGAACGACCGGGGTGCTCAGTTCCAGCATTTCCTGCTGCTGGCGCTGGATGATGTCTTCCCGTCCGCGCAGATAGATATCGTTGGTGTAGAGCCCCAGCTTGTCGAGCAGCACGGTCGCGGACCATGCTTCGTTGACCAGCGTCGCCGGATCGTCCTTGTACTGGTCGCGCAGGCATTCGAAGATCGGCTGCTTGAGCGCCAGGATGAAGGTTGCCGTCTCCGTCGGGGTGAAGCCGTGATCGACCCGGAAATTGGTCACCTCGGTCAGCATGTCCCGGACATCCTGCCACTGCTCGCTTTCGATGTCGAAGTTCAGCCCGTTCTTCGTCGCGGCGATCAGATGGCTGAGGAAGCTGCGCGACTGGCGGCGGAGTTCCGCCTCCCGCATCAGGTCGGCGCGGAGGACGCCGACCTCCGACTGGGCGGCGATCCAGTCCGTGAGGATGCGATCCTGGTACCGGCTGAGCAGGCCGGGCAGGTTGCTGCCGGAGGAGTCGGGCATTCTGAAGGTCTTCTCGTCAGTTCATTTTCTGGGGCGGATGGACCGCCAGGGCTTGCCCGATCGCGGTCCGAAGGACCTCGGGCTGGAACGGCTTGCTGATGAGGAAGGCGGGCTCGAGCTGCTCGCCGGTCAGCAGGCGTTCGGGGAAGCCGGTGATGAAGATCACCGGAAGATTGGTCGAGCGCAGGATCTTCTGCACCGCCTTGATGCCGCTGTCGCCGCCCTTGAGCTGGATATCGGCAAGGATCAGTTCGGGCAGGGTCTCGGCCGCGATTCGCAGCGCTTCTTCCTCGCGCGCAGCCTGGCCGCAGACCTTGTGGCCCATGTCGGTGACGAGGCCGGCGATATCCTCGGCGATCAGGGGCTCGTCCTCGATGATGAGGACGCGGACGGATGTCTGGGTCGCAAGCTCGGCGCGGGCGGCTTCCAGCTCCGCGCGGATCTCGTCGGGGGAGGCGTTGAGAATGCGGCTGACCTCGTCAAACGAGAAGCCTTCCAGCGATACCAGCAGCAGCACCTGCCGCTGGCGCGGCGGCAGGCGGCCGACGCCCTGGAGCACCTTGCTGTCGCCGAAGTCGGGTACCGCCTCCGGGAATGTCTCGTCCACCAGCGACCAGACTTCATGGAACAGGGCGAAGAGTTCGAGCCGGATATTGCTGGAAGGATCGATGCGGTCCGGTTCGGCGAGATAGGCCTCCAGGCACACCCGGACGTATTCGTCGCCCCGATCCTGTGACCCCAGCAGGGCGCGGGCGTAGCGCCGGAGGTATGGGAGGAATTTTACAATCTCTGCGGAAGATTCCGGCATTCTGATCTCAACGGTTCATCATGACGCTGTCTAAACCCCGCCTTGTCGTCAGCGGGAAGAACAATCGGACATTCCACATACCACGATAACTCGGGCCGTGGATCGGGGTATTTGGCTAAGCCCCCTTTAAGCGACGCGACCGGAACTGCGGTCGCTGCGGCAACGGGCGAAGCGCTGAAAGGTTGCAGAGAGATGGTGATTTGATGACCGGACGAAACGATGCCGACGCGCCGGCACCGGCCGATTGACACGGAAGGCGATGCGGAGCAAACGTCGGGCAGCCAATAATTCATCGATCAGGTTGAAGGAGCCGCCTTGCCCGTTACCTCCCCCGTGACCTCCGAGGTGGAGCTGTACGATCCGGTAAAAGCCTTTCTGGAAGCACAGGGATACGATGTGAAAGGGGAAGTGCGGAGCTGCGATCTGGTCGCCGTGCGCCCCGGCGAGCCGCCCGTGCTGGTCGAGCTGAAGCTCCGGTTCTCGCTGTCGCTGGTCCTCCAGGGGATCGACCGGCTGGCACTTTCCGACCGGGTCTATCTGGCTGTGCCGAAGCCGTCCGGACGGCGGGTAGCCGGTCCCAATGCGAACGATTCGACCGTTCGCAAGCTGTGCCGGATGCTGGGGCTCGGCCTGCTGACGGTCGATCCGGGCGCCAAAGCGGCGAACCGGGTCGAGCTGGTGGTGGAACCGACACCTTACCGGACCAGACTGAACGCCAAGCGCGCGAAACTGCTGCTGAAGGAACACGAGCGGCGGATCGGCGATCCGAACCGGGGCGGATCGAACAAGGTGAAGATCGTCACCGCGTACCGTCAGGAAGCGTTGCGATGCGCCCGGCTGCTGAAGGACAATGGACCGATGAAGGTTGCGGATCTGAGGCGCGACGGCGACGCGCCCAGCGCGGCGGGCATCCTTCGGAAGAACGTCTATGGCTGGTTCGAGCGGGTCAGCCGGGGCGTCTACGGACTTACGGCGGAGGGGGTTCTGGGGCTGGAAAGGTTCGACCCCGAAGCTGCCGTCGAACTTCCTGCCGACGAGATTTCCGTGTGAGGGGCCTGTTGAGCGGCTGAGAGGACGCCGCCGACGGACGAAACCCCGACGATGGGAGACATTGGGCAATGGCCAGCACCGATTTCGCCGAGAACCGCCGCAGGATGGTGGACCGCGATATCGCGGGACGCGGCATTACCGATGAAAGGGTGCTCGCGGCCATGGGCAAAGTCCCGAGGGAAGCCTTCGTACCCGACGGACTGCTGGAATATGCCTACGACGACTCACCGCTGCCCATCGGCGAGGGACAGACGATCTCCCAGCCCTACATCGTCGCGATGATGATGCAGCTTGCCGGTGTGAAAGCCGGTGATCGGGTGCTCGAAATCGGCACGGGGTCCGGCTACTCGGCCGCGGCGCTGGCGGAACTCGGCTGCGAGGTCTTTACGATGGACCGGCACGCGGCACTGGTCCGGTCGGCCGCGGCGCGGCTTCAACGCCTGGGGTACAAGGGGATCGGCCTGAGAAGCGGCGACGGGACGCTGGGCTGGCCGGAGGAAGGCCCGTTCGACGCGGTGATCGTGACGGCGGGCGGTCCGGAGATACCGGACACGCTGTCGCGCCAGTTGAAGCCCGGCGGTCGGCTGGTGATCCCGGTCGGCGAGCAGGAGCGGTTTCAACGACTGATGGTCCGCCGGCGGACGGGAGAGGATAGTTTCGACGACGAGGGTCTGGGCTCCGTCGCCTTCGTGCCGCTGATCGGGGCGCATGGCTGGGAAACGAAGGACACGGCCCCCCTCGGCACTGTCGAATTGATCCGAGCGGCGGCGGAGCCCCTGCCCGACCTGGACGATCCCCGATTCGGCGAAATGTTCGACAGGATCGCCGACAAGCGCGTCGTGCTGCTGGGCGAAGCGAGCCACGGCACTTCGGAGTTCTACCGGGCGCGCGGCAAGATCACGGAACGGCTGATCTCCCGTCACGGCTTCACCATCGTCGCGGTCGAGGCTGATTGGCCCGATGCGGCGCATGTGGACCGTTTTATCCGCCATAGGCCGCCGCACAGTCCGGACGAACCGGCCTTCTCCCGCTTCCCGACCTGGATGTGGCGGAACGTCGAAGTGGAAGGCTTCGTCGAATGGCTGCGGCGACACAATGGGACGATCCCCGGCCGACAGGACCGGGTCGGCTTCTATGGCCTGGACCTATACAACCTGCGGTCTTCGATCGCGGCCGTCCTGGAGTATCTGGACCGGGTCGATCCGGAAACGGCCCGCTTGGCGCGTGAGCGATACGGCTGCCTGTCACCCTGGCAGCGCGATCCGACCAGCTACGGCGAGGCGGCGCTGGAAGCAGGATTCGAAGCGTGCGAGAAAGCCGTCGTCGGCGTGCTTCAGGACCTGCTGAAGAAGCGGCTTGCCGACCTCAACCACGATGAAGCGGAGTGGCTCGACGTCCAGCAGAACGCCCGGCTGGTCGCGGCGGCGGAGGAATATTACCGGACGCTGTATTCCGGCTCGACCAGCAGCTGGAACCTGCGCGACCGCCATATGTTCGAAACGCTCCAATCGATACTGGCGGCGCGCGGGCCACGGTCCAAGGCCGTCGTCTGGGCGCACAACTCGCATATCGGCGATGCCTCCGCGACGGAGATGGGCCGGTACGGCGAGCTGAACATCGGTCAACTCTGCCGCGAAGCGTTCGGCGCGGATGTGGCGCTGGTCGGTTTCGGCACGGACCGGGGCACGGTGGCGGCGGCATCCGATTGGGACGGGCCGGTGGAGGTGAAACAGGTCCGCCCGTCGATTGCCGACAGCTACGAACGGCTGTGCGCCGAGACCGGGATACCGGGCTTCCTGCTGGACCTCAACGTGGATAGCGCCGGGGCGCTGGTCGCCGATCTGAAACGCCAACGGCTGGAGCGCGCCATCGGCGTGATCTATCGTCCCGAAACCGAACGGCAGAGCCACTACTTCCACGCCAGCTTGCCAGATCAGTTCGACCATTGGGTCTGGTTTGCCGAAACGACGGCGGTAACGCCGCTTGCCGGCGCCGAGCGGCACGATCAGGCGGAAACATGGCCATCCGGGCTGTGATCGGCGGGAGGACGAAGCGGTGCCGGAACAGCCGTCATCTCTTTCGGTGGACTGCCGTCCGTATGGCATCCAGGATCTTCTGCCCGCTGTGCCCCTTGAGCTGGTAGCACCATGCGCCGGACTTCAAGGCCCTTTGCCGCGTCTCGCTGTCGTCGGAGCCGCTGAACGCGATGATCGCGACACCAGGGTGCTCCTCGATCAGGTCGCGCATCGCCGCCAGCGGTTCCTTGCCCGGCATGTGGAGATCCAGCAGCACGGCGTCGGGCCGCAACTCCGAGACGGTTTCCGTCAGCATGTCGGCGCGGTCGATGCATCCGACGCAGCACATGTCCGGGGATGCGTCGATGGTGGCGCGCATCGCCATGCCGATGATGACATGGTCGTCTACGCAGAGAACCCGGATCTGACCTTTTGAAGCGGAATGCGTCATGGCCGCGTTCTCATGTCATTCAAGATGGCGAAGCGAGGCCGGCCAACAGTTTCAGCAGCTCGGGACCAGGTATGGGCCGGCTGAACAGATAGCCTTGGATCTCGTCGCAACCCAGGCGGCGCAGGTGGGCCACCTGCTGTTCGGTTTCCACTCCTTCCGCCACGATGCGGCGTGACATGGAATGGCCCATGTCGATAACAGCGCGAACGATTTCCGCATCTTCGGCGCCCGTCGCAATGTCCGTGATCAGCGACCTGTCGATCTTGATCGTATCGAGCGGCATCATCTTGATATAGGCCAGGGAAGAATACCCCGTACCGAAGTCGTCGAGAGCCAGATGCACGCCCAAATCGGCCAGCTGCTGCAACAGCAGGACGATTTCGCCGCTGTCCTTCATCAGCACGCTTTCGGTGATCTCCAGTTCGATGTCGTGCGGCTCTAGTCCGGTACGCTTGAGGATCGCGATCAGTGCCGGAATGAAGGCGGGACGAATCTGACGGACCGACAGGTTGACCGCCATGCGGACCTTGGAGTGCCCGTGGTCGATCAGTAGGCGGCGCTTGCGGCAGGCCGTTTCCAGCACCCATTCGCCGATGGCGTTGATCAACCCCGTTTCTTCCAGTTCCGGGACGAAATCCGCAGGAGAAACGTTGCCGAGATCCGGACTGCGCCACCGCAGGAGCGCCTCGCATCCGCAGACGGTCCAGGTCTTCAGATCGACCTTCGGCTGGTAGACCAGCGAGAACTCCCCACGCTCCAGCGCCCGCGACAAGCCGGACCTCATGGCGATCCGGTTGTTTACCGCAGTGTCGAGATCGGGAGTATAGAAGCGCCTGGGCGGTCCGTCACTTTCCCTGGCGCTCCAAAGCGCTGCATTGGCATTGCGCAGCAGGACGTCCGGATCGGTTCCGTCGGCGGGAAAGGTGACCATGCCGATGACGGGGTTGAGCGTGATCTCGAATCCGTCCAAGTCGACCGGCGATTCGAAGGCCGCAAGCACCCGGTCGGCCAGCATGCCCATGCGGCCGGCGTGATCCAGATTTGGGGTGAGGACCGCGAATTCCGATCCCTCCAGCCGGGCCAGCGTGTCGGTCGAGCGAAGGCAGCCGGCCAAGCGCCTTGCCGCTTCCTGAATGGCACGGTCGCCTATGGTCCTGCCCATGCTGTCCGTGACGAGCCGGAAGTCGATCAGGTCGATCAGCATCATGCCGCCGGATACCTTGGATGCCTGATCGTCTTCCAGCGCCATGGCAAGGCGTTCGCCGAACAGAGTGCGGTTGGGCAGCAGGGTCACGGCGTCGTAGAGAGACTGCCGCCGGATAAGGGTCTCGAAATGGGAGCGCTCCGTGATGTCGCGGGCGATCGCGACGAATACGGGCGGCGTCTCGTGCCGGAGCAGTTGAAGGCGGATCTCGACCTCGTAGGTGGAACCGTCGCGGCGGTGATGGAGAGTCTCGTAACAGATCTCATCCATGGAACCGTCCTGAAGCGGTCGCACGAGTTGGGCAAAATCGTCCTCGGAATAGTCCGCCTTCAGGTCCATCGGCGTCATGCCGAGCATTTCTTCCGCCGAGTAGCCCAGGTTCTCGCGAGCCCCCCGATTGACGAGTATGAAACGCCGCGACTCCGCGTTGAAGACGTAGATCTCGTTGATGGATTGCTCGATGATCCGGCCGAGACGCGCCGTCTGCTGCTCCGCCAGGGTACGTTCGGTTATGTCCCGGAGCACCACCACATAGGCCGTTTCGCCATCGAGCGACACGCAGGCGATGGAGGCCTCCGCCGGGAACTCGGCCCCGTCGCGGCGCAGCTCGACGATCTGGCGGCGCTCACCCATCAGGCGCGAGCCTTCAGTGTGATCGCGGAAATCGATCATCTGCTTGCCGTGACCATGACGGAAGCGCTCCGGCAGCAACGACTGCACCGAATGCCCGATCACCTCGGACGCGGAGTATTGGAAGACCTGCTCGGCGGCACGGTTGAACAGGACGATGCGAAAGGCGCCATCCATGACGACAAAGGCATCTCCCGCGAGATCGAGGATCTCGAACAACGGATTCGAGACGCTGGAACCACCGAATACCAATGCGGTCCTCACCCCTGCCATCGCATCCGCACCATCCACCGCCGGCAAGTGGGAGTGATCCTCCATCCCGACGCCAGACAGGACAATCATACCATTCTCCTCGCGCCCGCTTGCTCGAGATCGCCACTACGACAACCAGCCGGCGGTAGACTCAGACGTCACCCGATCATGATACGAGTGTTGAAAACGAGGTCAATAATTTTCGAGACAGGACACAGATAGAAGAGTTCCCGTTTCCGGCAGAAAAGCTTGGGTTTATGGGATGGCTATGCCGCAGTGCGTC
>NZ_JCACHA010000730.1:0-10851 GCF_059503625.1 Skermanella sp. | reverse complement strand
CAATGCCACCTGACGCAGCTCGTTCGTCTCCATCGAGATGAACCACTGCGGCGTGGTGCGGAAGATCAGCGGGGCCTTGGACCGCCAGGAATGCGGATAGCTGTGGACCAGCTTGCCCTTGGCCAGCAGGCCGCCGGCATGGGCGATTGCCGAGATCACGGCGCCGTTGGCGTCGCCCGTCTTGCCGGCCTGGGTATAGACACGCTTGCCGGCGAACAGCGGCACGTGGTCGTAATAGGTGCCGTCGTCGGCGACCGTCTGCGGCACCTGGATGCCGTGTTTGCGGCCAAGATTGAAGTCGTCCTCGCCATGGCCGGGAGCGATGTGGACGAAGCCGGTGCCGGCATCCGCCGTGACGAAGTCGCCCGGCAGCAGCGGGACCGAGAAGTCGTAGCCCTGGCCGTGCAGCGGGTGGCTGGTCTGGGTATCGGCCAGTCGGGCGCCCGGCAGAGTGTAGACCTGCCGCCACTCGGCGATGCCCGCCGTCTTCTTGAGGTCTTCGGCCAGCGCCGTGCCGACGACCAGCCGCTCGCCGACCTTGGCGGCGCTGCCCTCGGCCACTTCCAGCACCTTGAAGACGCCGTATTCCAGATCGGGGCCGTAGCCGATGGCGCGGTTGCCGGGCAGCGTCCAGGGCGTCGTGGTCCAGATGACGATCGAGGCGTCCTCGAGTTCCGGCACGGCCGGGGCGGAGATCGGGAACTTCACCCAGACCGTGGTGGAGGTATGGTCGTGGTATTCGACCTCCGCTTCCGCAAGGGCGGTCTTCTCGACCACCGACCACATCACCGGCTTGGCGCCCTTGTAGAGGCCGCCGTTGAGCACGAACTTGTGGATCTCGCGGACGATGATCGCCTCGGCCGGGAAGGTCATGGTCTTGTAGGGGTTCGACCAGTCGCCCAGCACGCCCAGCCGCTGGAACTCCTCGCTCTGGATATCGACCCATTCCTGCGCGAACTGGCGGCATTCGGCGCGGAACTGAAGGATCTCGACCTGATCCTTGTCCTGGCCGGCGGCGCGGTACTTTTCCTCGATCTTCCATTCGATCGGCAGGCCGTGGCAGTCCCAGCCCGGCACATAGACCGAGTCCTTGCCCAGCATCTGCTGCGAGCGGCTGACCACGTCCTTCAGGATCTTGTTGACCGCGTGCCCGACATGGATGTTGCCGTTGGCGTAGGGCGGGCCGTCGTGGAGGATGAACTTGGGCCGGCCGGCGGAGACTTCCCGCAGGCGGTCGTGCAGGCCCATCTCCGCCCAGCGCCGCAGCAGCTCCGGCTCCTTCGCGGGCAGGCCGGCGCGCATGGGGAAATCGGTGCGGGGAAGGAATACGGTCGATTTATAGTCGCGGGTCATGATCGGGTCCAGGCAGCCGTCGGGCCGTCGGTGCGGTCACCGGCAGCTCGTCGGGTGAAATCTGGGGAGAGCGATAGCATCGCGAAGCCTCCCACGTCCAGCCGCGCCGACAGGGCGGCGGCGGCAAACAGCTAATATCCCGGCCCTCAGCGGAGGACCGGGCAGCTAATTCGCGCGGGACGAAGCCGGGTGGCGGTGAAGAAGCCCATCATGATTGCGGAAGTTTAGCAGGCGCGGGAGGCGGGTCAAGGCGAAGCTCGAGCTTCAAAACGTGGACGGCCAGCGTTGCGCTCCATGGATAACTCGGATCACAATAATTGTAGTTTGACCTATGGCGTAGGGGACAATGTAGGGCGTACCTGAGATAACAAGCTCTCTGGTCCCTACAACGCGCCCAAACCGACCCTGCATTGGATTTTCACCAAGGCTTTGGACAGCTACACGATCTTTTCGACCAGATTACGCGCGGCACGCGGATTGTCCTTTCGGACAAAATCACTGATTGAATGGAGGTTTCGTTCAGCAGCGGGCAACCACGCGATGTGCAAGATATAAGCCCGAAATTTCAGAAGCTTGCCCGTATCCGGGCGACAACGTCTTCGTGGGAGATAAGCTTAACTTCCGGTGATGCAGCTTCAGCAAGACCTTGCTCAACTTCCTGACGAAACCATGCATCATGTTCTGTTTTTTCAACGTAACTTTGCATGAACTCCCGCAACAGCATAGACGCCGAAAGGTCGTTTGTCTGAGCAGCGCCGACAAAGCGGTCCTTTAAGTCGTCTTCAACGCGGAACGTGAAATTCGTCTCTGGCATCCGACTTCGAGTCCAAACATCAGGGGCATATTCTGGATAGATGATATGGGCGGCCGCGTATTTCGTCAACTCGGCCTTCAGCGAGCGGTCTGCTGGTTGTTTCCCGCAAACAAATTTCATTTTCCCGCCGGGATTAAACTGCCGCACCCTGCGTAATTGCCGCGAAACCTAAGTGGATCGCGGATGGAGTGCCAGGCGGTGCGGCAGGAAAAGCGGAAGGGATGGAAGGATCGGCGGGTCGTCGCGGTTGCGGTGGCGGCGGCCGTCGCCTTGCCGGCGCTTGCCGGCTTCACGCTCGGGCGCTCCGCGCCGGAGCCGGTCGAGATCCTTCAGGTCGCCTGCGGACTGCCGCGCGAGACGGTCAGCTTCAGCCTGCCCGGCACGCTGCTGACGATGACCGGAGGGCCGGGCGACGGCATGCACGTGCCGGTCTGGCTCGGACCGTTCCGGCACCAGGGGAGCGCCGACGTGGTCAGGCTGCGCTTCAGCGGCGACGCCGACGGCAGCGGATCGTCCATAACCAGGGTCGGCGACGTGCTGCACCTGCCGGTCAACTCCGGCGATTCCGACGACCCGCCGCGCCGCATCCTGCTGCATTGCCGGAACGATGTCGTGGCGAAGGTCCAGTACGTCAGCCAGGACGGCGTCAGCAAGGATTTCCCCGTCGTCCGCACCCTGATGGCCGAGGACATCGGCAATGATCCGCACTTGGCCGCGAAATGATGAAAAAGCCGGGATTAAAGCGCTGAGCCGTTCGTAATCGTGATCAAAGCGCATCGTTCAAATCAGCAGACAGAACACCAGACAGGGAATACGGGAGCATTTTCATGGAGTCATCGCCTAGCCGTTCGGACCTTGCCCGCTATCTCTCCCGGATTCGCGAATACCCGATGCTGGGCGCCGACGAAGAAGCCGATCTGGCCCGCGCATGGCGCGACCGGCGCGACCCGGATGCCGCGGAACGCCTGATCGGCAGTCATCTGCGCTTGGTCGCCAAGGTGGCGCGCGGCTATGCCGGCTATGGGCTGCCGATGTCCGACATGATCGCCGAGGGCAACATGGGGATGGTCCAGGCGCTGAACGGGTTCGACCCGGACCGCGGATATCGCTTCACCACATACGCTTTGTGGTGGATCCGGGCGGCCATGCAGGAATATATCCTGCGTTCGTGGTCGATGGTGCGAATGGGGACCACAGGAGCCGAGAAGAAGCTGTTCTTCGGCCTTCGCCGCGCCAAGAGCAACATGAACCTGTTGCAGGAAGGCGACCTGAGCCCGGAGGAAGCGCTGAGGCTGGCCCAGCACATGAAGGTGCCGGTGGCGGATGTCGCCGGGATGAACGGACGGCTTGCCGGCCCCGACCAGTCGCTGAACCTGCCGCTTCCGGGGATGGAGGACGGACAGGCGCAGGATTGGCTGGTCGATCCGTCGGAAAGTCAGGAAGAGATGCTGGCCCAGCGCCAGGAACTGGAACGCAGGAGGCTTCAACTGAAGAGGGCGATGCAGCAGTTGCAGGAACGTGAGCGCTCGATCCTTGCGGCGCGGCGCCTCTCCGAGGAACCGCTGACGCTGGAGGACCTGTCGCGTCAGTTCGGCATCAGCCGCGAGCGGGTCAGGCAGATCGAGGCGCGCGCCATCGAGAAGCTTCAGCGCCTGATGACCGGCGGCCGGCGCGCCCCTTCCCTGGTACCGGCCTGAAACGGAAATCGATGCCCAACGGGAACAACCCGCACGGAAAGCTGAAGCAGGAGATGGCGACCCACATCGCCAGCCTTCGCCGCTATGCCATCGCGCTGACCCGCAACGCCGACGAGGCGGAAGATCTGGTGCAGGAATGCCTGTCACGCGCGATAGCGGGCGCCGACACCTTCCGGCCTGACGCCGACCTGAGGGTGTGGCTGTTCCGTATCCTGCACAACGTCCATGTAAGCGGCCTGCGGCGGCGCAAGCTGGAGACCGCCGTCAAGGCTGATGCCGATGCGACGGCGGCGGCGATGCAGGCGACCGAGCCGGCGCAGCACCAGCATATGGAAGTGCGGGAGGTCATGGCGGCACTGTCCCAGTTGCCCGAAGATCAGCGCCGCGCCGTGACGCTGATCGCGACCGAAGAGTTGAAGTATGACGAGGCTGCCAAGCGGCTGGGAGTACCGATCGGTACGTTCATGTCCCGCCTTGGCCGGGGGCGAGCCGCCTTGCGCTCCATGCTCAATCAGGCCAGACGGCCCAGGCTGCGTCTGGTCGGGAGGTCAGAATGACGATCGAAATCGACGAGAACGACCTTCACGCCTTCCTCGATGGGCAGCTTACCGCCGAGCAGGAAGCCGTCGTCCTGGCATGGCTGGAAACCGACCCGGAGGCGCGGCAGCGGCTTCACGACTATGCCGAACAAAAGCTTCTGACGGCCATCGGCGTCTCCGAAGGCGCTGGGGAAGCGGACCCGGAGCGGACCGAGGAGCTGGCGGAGGAACTGGGAGCGCGCCTTCAGCTGGTGCTGACGAAGCGGCGCCCCCTCGTCTGGTTGCGGCAGGCCGCCGCCATCGTGGCGCTGGTGGCCGCCGGCTGGACCACCAACGAGCTTGTCCACCGCTTCGTCCCGGGGCCGCTGCCGACCTATGTGGTGGAAGCCACGGGCGCGCATCTGGTGTTCGCCGAGGGACCGATGCCGCCGGTCGTCAATCCCGGCCAGGAAGGCAGCACGGATCTCGCCCGCTGGATGTCGGCCCGGCTCGGCGAGCAGGTGGACGTGCCCGAACTGACGTCCCTGGGCCTGAAGCTGGTCGGCGGACGGGTAATGGGCGACATGCAGCACCCGCTGGCCGGACTGATCTATGAGGACCGCGAAGGTCACCGGCTGACGATCTGCCTGGTGCCGCGCGACGACGGACAGGCGGACGGTCTGCACATGGCGCAGGTCGGCGGGGTCCGCGTCGGCTACTGGAGCAACGGCGAGCGCAGCTACGTCATCGTCGCCGATACCAGCGAGACCCAGCTTGCCGCGATCGTCAGCCAGCTGGTGCAGACTACCGGACACGCCGCGAGCCAGACCGGAAGCAGCCAGACCGGAACCGGCCAGACTATCGACAGACATTACTGAACCGCGCATGGCGGTTCGGAAGCCGGTGGGGGCATGCCGATGAACGCCGGGAAGCGGCGAACCGCCGTTGCGGCCTGCCTTGCGGGACTGGGAGTGGCGGCCGGGACCGCGGCGTATTTCGTTTCGCTCCAGATGACCACACCCCGGACGGTTGCCATAACCTTGGCTGCATGCCGGGGCAACGGCGAGGCACGGGTCGAAATCCCGCTGCAAGCCCTGGAGCACGGCACGTCGGCCGTACCGATCAGCTTCGGCCCGATCGACCTTCCGGGAGCAGGAGGTTCTATCCGGCTGCACTTTCATACCAACCTGTCTTCCGGGAACGACGAGTCCGACGATGCCGAAGTCATGCGGTCCGGCGACATGGTCCATCTGCCCCTGACGTTCGGCCGTGACAGGGTTCTGCCTGAGCGCATCGACCTGAAATGCCTGGAGGGAAGGCTGACCGGAATAAGGTACCGGCATGAAGGGGGCGGCCGGATGTTCCGGGTCGTCGACGAACCGCGCGAGGTCGCGGAGTAGCGCTATCGGATGCGTTCGTAATGATTAGCACTGGCAGGGAGCCGGTGCGGCATTTACCATCCCGGCCACGCAGCGGAGAGCTGGGTGTGGGAATAACTTGGTATGTGGCCTGAAATGGTGGAGCGTCCCCTCGTCTATGTCCTTGAACAGATTGCGCCCAGCGCCGTCGCGACGCTGCGGCAGAGTTGCGACGTGGTCGAACCGGGCGACCCGCGGAGAGACCGATGGCCCGAAGACGCCGACGGCATCGTCGTCCGCACGTCCAAGGTCACGGCCGATCTGCTGAAGGCGGCCGTCAGGCTCAAGGTCGTCGGCAAGCACGGCGTCGGCGTGGACAACATCGACCTGGACGCGGCGCGGGCGCAGGGGATCGCGGTGATCAGCACGCCGGGCGCCAACGCAAACGCGGTCGCCGAACTGGCGGTCGGCCTGGCGCTGTCGGTCGCCCGGCGGATAAGCCTGCTGGACCGCGTACTGCGCGAGGGCGGCCTGAGCGGCACGCCGCCGCAAGGCTTCGAACTGTCCGGACGGACCGTCGGCGTGGTCGGCATGGGCAGCGTCGGGCGCCGGACCGCGATGCTCTTCAAGAACGCTTTCGGAGCGCCGCTGCTGGCCTTCGACCCCTTCGCTCCGGATTCGGCCTTCAATGAAGTCGGCGCCGAGCGCCATACCAGCCTCGACGCCATGCTGGCCCAGGTGGACGTGCTGACGCTGCACATCCCGCTCTCGCCCGATACCGCCGACCTGATCGACGGACGCAGGCTGGGGCTGATGCGGCGGGAAGCGATCCTGCTGAACCTGTCGCGGGGCGGGATCGTGGACGAGACGGCCCTGCATGCGGCGCTGGAAGGCGGTTTGATCGCGGGTGCGGCCAGCGATGTCTTCGTGGAGGAACCGCCGGCAAAGGACCATCCTCTGCTGAGCCTGGGCAACTTCGTCGCGACTCCGCATGTCGGCGCCGCGACAGCCGAATCGATGGAGCGGATGGGAATGGACGCCGTGGCCGGCGTGGTGGCCGTGCTTAGCGGCGGGACGCCGAGGCACCGGGTGGTATGACCCGAGGCGATAAATTTTGAACATTTATCTGAAATTTCGTTTGAAACCAGAAACGAAATATATCGGATAAATGTCGTTTCGGACTCGATTCGATTGGATCGACCGCTTAGGTTCCTCCATCCAGGCCATCGTCCCGTTCCCGACCGGCGCCGGAACGAAGACCCGGAGATACCGCACGATATTGAAGAAAGTGGAGACACCCCATGGCCATGGTGGACAAGATTGCCGTCATCGGCGCTGGATTGGTAGGTCGGGGCTGGGCCATAGTCTGCGCCAGGGCCAGTCGCCGCGTGGCGTTGTACGACAGCAATCCCGAAGCTTTGCCCCTGGCGATGCAGGTCATCGAGGGAAACCTCCGCGACCTGTTCGGCTTCGGACTTATCAACGTCGAGCCGGACCGGTTGCTCGAACGTATCGAACCCACGTCGAACCTTGCCGACGCCGTCGGCAACGCCAGCCACGTCCAGGAATGCGTGCTGGAACAGGTCGACCTGAAGCGCGAACTGTTCACCGAACTCGACCGGCTGGCCGACCCGGAAGCGGCCATCGCCAGTTCGTCGTCCGGCCTGCCGGCCTCCACCTTCACCGAACACCTGCCGGGCCGTGCGCGCTGTCTGGTCGCCCACCCCGTCAATCCTCCCTATCTCATTCCGCTGGTGGAACTGATCCCGGCGCCCTGGACCGACGAAGAGGTCGTGCTGCGCACCCAGGCGCTGATGACGGCGCTGGGACAGGAACCGATCCGGACCACCCGCGAAATCCCGGGCTTCGTGCTGAACCGGCTTCAAGGGGCCTTGCTGAACGAGGCGTTCAAGCTGGTGCAGGACGGCGTCGTCAGCGTGGAGGACATCGACAAGACCATCCGCGAAGGCCTTGGCCTGCGCTGGTCCTTCATGGGACCGTTCGAGACGATCGACCTGAACGCGCCGGGCGGCGTGGTCGATTACATCCAGCGCTATGGGCAGATGTATTACGAGATGGGGCAGACCCAAGCCCAGCCCCGCGAATGGGACGAGGCGGTGGCGACCCGGATCGAGCGCCAGCGCCGCATGATGCTGTCGGAAGACCGGCTCCAGGCACGTCAGGCGTGGCGCGACCGCCGCCTGATGGCGCTGGCCGCGCATAAGGCGCAGGCCAACAAGACCATCACGGAATAGAGGATTCCCGTAGCCGGCGTGTGCTACCGGGGTCAGCGGCCCGAGGCGTCCGGCTTCGGCAATTCCCGCAGAGCCTGCTGCCCGGCCGCCGTCAGTTGAAGCCAGGGCTGCCATGCCAGCGTCGCCATCCGCATCCAGAGGGCGAAGGGATTGGCCATCATCAGGGCTTCCGGGCGGAAGGCCTGCGACATCGCCAGGAACGACGGGGTCGCGCGGATGCTGATGGTCACCACTTCCGATCCGGAATCCTGATGTTCGCGCATGACCATCTCGACGGTGGCCGTGGGCAGGGTCGCGGTGATCCTGGTTTCTTCGGGCTTGGTTCGGTCGATCATGGTCTCTCCTTGGCAAACAATCGGCGGCGAACGGTCGGCGGCGAACGGTCGGCGGCGAACGGCCGGGCTGCGGGTTCCAGAGCCTGTGGCCCGTTATAACCCGTCAGCCGGCATTTGGCTGCTGACATAGGATGCGGCCCCGTGTCCCCGCAAAGATCATGACGCATATGTGACCCCTCACCCGGATGCCCTCCTTTGCCCCCGCGACTGGCGGCAACGGGGGGAGTACGCAACCCGTTTCGACGGTGTTCAGCGTATTCTGGGGAATCTCATGGCTTTCTGGCTGGTAACCGGTGGTTGCGGCTTTATCGGGTCCCATCTGACCGACGCGTTGCTGGCGCGTGGCGACAAGGTTCGGGTGCTCGACGACCTGTCCACGGGGCGGCGCTCCAACCTGCCCCAAGGGGTCGAGGTGGTGATCGGCGACGTCGCCGATGCGGAAACCACAGCCCGCGCGATGTCCGGGGTGGACGGCTGCTTCCATCTGGCGGCGGTCGCATCGGTCCAGCGCGGCAACGAGGATTGGCTGGGTACGCACCGGGTCAACCTGACGGGGACGATCGCGGTCTTCGACGCCGCGCGTACCTGCAACCGAAAGGGACCGGTGCCGGTGGTGTACGCGTCATCGGCGGCGGTCTACGGCGACAACCCGAACATGCCGCTGGACGAGAACGCCGCGACGGCGCCGCTGTCGGCCTATGGCGCGGACAAGCTGGGTTGCGAACTGCACGGCCGGGTCGCGTGGCAGGTCCACAAGGTCCCGTCGACCGGTTTCCGCTTCTTCAATGTCTATGGACCGCGCCAGGACCCGAAATCGCCCTATTCCGGGGTCATCGCGATCTTCGCCGACAAGGTCGCGGAGAACCGGGAGATCACGGTGAACGGCGACGGCGGACAGGTGCGCGACTTCGTCTATGTCGCCGACGTCGTCCGCCATCTGGTCGCGGCCATGGACGACGATACCAAAGGCGGCAGAGCCGAAGGCAGCAGGGTCTTCAACGTCTGCACCGGCCGTCCGACGACGGTGCTGGAGCTGGCTCGGATCATCTCGGAACTGGGCGGCGTCAAGCCGAGGATCGCCCATGGACCGGCGCGGATCGGGGACATCCGGACCTCGCTCGGCAATCCGGCCAAGGCGGCACAGGCGTTCGGCTTCACGGCGGAGACGCCGGTCGGAGAAGGTCTGCGCGAGACGCTGTCGGCGATCACCCGCGACTTGGCCGCGGAGTGATCGCCCTTGGACGGTTCTGAGGTTCAGTAGCCGGAGGCGCGGCGGCGGATCTGCCGGCCGAACCGGAAGGGCGACGGGAAATGGGCGACGAGGTTGCCCAGGCCGGACAGCCGCCCCGTCGTCCGCCCTACCCTCATCACGTCGGCGATTCGGCGGTCCAGGAAGGCCCAGGTGTCGCGCTTGTCCTCCGACTGGTCGTTCAGCCAGTAGAGCGTCGTGGACGTCAGCACGGCGGCGAGCAGCCCGCGCTTGGTGTAGTAGTTGAAGTCGGTGGCGGTATCGCCCGCCGCATACCACATGGCGTCGACCGTGCGGTAGACCATGCGGGCGCCCTGCGCCGTGTGGTTCGGCAACGCCAGGAACGTGAGAGCACGGCGGACGGCGTCCTCATGCGGTTCCAGCACCTCCAGCCGGGCGCGAACCGCGAGCGTGATTCGCTCGCGCACCTTCATGGCGTCCAGGTCGTGCTTTTCCAGCTCCTCCAGCATCCGGCGGTCGGCCCAGGAGCTGAAGTGGTCCACCAGTTCAGGAATGCCGCCGGGGAAGGCGCGGAACACCGCGTCGCTGTCGTAACCGGCCATCGATGCGCCATCGCGGAGCGACTGGGTGCTCCAGCCGTCGAAGATGACGTTGGGGAGGGTCGCTTCCAGGATCTCGTCCCGGATCCTGTAGATGTCGCCGTCGTTCGTGTCGGTGTGGGTGTCGTCGATGTCCATTCCAGCCCCGTTCATTCTTTTGGCCCCATCAGATCAATCTACTTGGCGTCGCCGCGCCGAAAAGCCAGTTCGGACAGGTCGTCCGGGAAATATCGGACTTCCTCGTTGAAAGTCAGCAGGCTGAGGTCCGGCATCCGGTCCAGATAGAGGATTCCGTCGAGATGGTCCATCTCGTGCTGAACGACCCGCGCGTGGAAGCCCCTGGCCTCCCGCTCGACCGGATTGCCGTGGAGGTCCAGGCCCCGGTAGCGGATATGGGCATGGCGCGGCACGATGCCGCGTATGCCCGGGATCGACAGGCATCCCTCCCAGCCGGGAACGGTATCGTCGCCGACCGGCTCGATCTCCGGATTGATCAGGACCTGGAGACCGCGCGGCCTGTCCTCCTCGTTCTCGTGGGTCGCCCTGGCCGCCGGCACGATGAAAAGGATGATCCGGCTGGACGCATGGACCTGGGGGGCGGCCAGTCCGGCGCCCGCGGCGTCCTCCAGCGTTTCGGCCATGTCCAGGATCAGCCGCTGTATTTCAGGGTCTGTGGGGTCCGCTACCGGGTCCGCGACCCGGCGCAGGACAG
>NZ_JCACHA010000729.1:0-10862 GCF_059503625.1 Skermanella sp. | reverse complement strand
TTGGACAGCGATTTCACCTCGTTTGCCACGACGGCGAAGCCCTTGCCGGCCTCTCCCGCGCGAGCGGCCTCGATCGTGGCGTTGAGGGCAAGCAGGTTGGTCTGGCTGGCGATATCGGCGATCAGCTTCAGGACGTCGCCGATTTCCGCCGTGGCTTCCTCCATGCGGCCGATGGCGTTCGCCGCCTCACGGGCGCTCGACACCGCGTCGCGCGCGATGCCGCTGGACCGGGCGGCCTGATGCGCGATCTCGTTGCCGGCCGAACTCAACTCCTCGGTCGCGGCGGCGACGCTGGCGGCGTTGGCGCTCGCCTGATCCGCCGCAGTGGTGACGACGGCCGTACTTTCCCGGACGACCGAAAGCGCGTCGAGCAACTGGCCGACCCCGCCGGTGACGCGGTCGTTGCCTTCCTCGACCTCGACCCAGGTCACGTCCAGGTCGCTCTCGATCGTCTTGCAGGTCTCGAGCAGGGTCATGCGTGTGTGCGCCTTCTGGCGCGCCTCGACCTCCAGCCGTTCCTGGGCGTTGTAGGCCAGCTTCACCTGGAGCGCCCGCAGCTGGGCGGCCAGCCGGCGGAATTCCGCAACGGCCGGGACTTCGACCACATGCGCGCGGTCGTCCCGGGCAATGGCGTTGAAATGCTGTTCGAACCGGCGCAACGGCGTCCGCACGGTGCGCAGCAGCAGCCAGCCGGCCCCGACCGCCGCCATGATCGACAGGACCAGGGCGACCGCCGCCTGTCCCAGGCGGCTGCCCAGCTCCTTGCCGGCCCGGGCATATTCCTCGGCCGCGACCCGGATCTGGAGTTCCTCCAGCTTCCTGTTGGCGCCGATCATCTCCTCGAACAGCGGCAGCAGCCTGGCGTCGTGGTGTTCCGTCAGGCGGGCGCCGTCTCCCCCTGCCGCCAGGGCGAGCGCCGGCTCAAGGCCATCGCGCAGGAACAGGGCGCGCCGCTCCTGGAAGGCGGCGGCAAGGAGCTTTTCCTCTTCGGTGAGGTAGGTGGCCATGTACTGCGCCCAAAGCGCATCGATCTGCCGGCTGCCCTTGCCCACTTCGTCGGTGAGCGTCTCGATCCCGCCCCGATCGCCATCCCTCAGATGGAGCGCCATCATGGATATGCGGTGCAGGTTGGCCCGCAGACCGGCGCCGATCCCGGCAAGCTGGGCCTGGGGAATGACGCGGTCCTCGAAGACCGTCCGGAGGCTGTCGTTGCTGTTGTGCATGCCGCTAAAACCGAGCCAGCCGACCAGCAGGATGGCGAGGATGAGCATCGTGAACGTGGCGGCCAGACGGCCGCTGACGCTTGCCAGCGCGTTGCCGACAGTCTGCCGCCAGCCCCGGCGCACGAGGGCGCCTTCCCGGACGCTCAACGTCCGGTCCGACCCCGAGGCGATGCGGGCATAGGCCTGTTCGGCGGCTTCCACCTGGGCGCGAACGGGTTTCGACCGGATCGAGATGAATCCGGATATCTCCCCATCCTCGATCAGGGGCGTGACATTGGCCCGCACCCAATAGTATTTGCCGGACTTCGTCCGGTTCTTGACCAACCCTTCCCACGGCTTGCCGTCCTTGATCGTGGCCCAGAGATCGGCGAACGCCTCCACCGGCATATCGGGATGGCGGACGATGTTGTGGGGAGCGCCGACCAGCTCCTGCTCGGAAAATTCGCTGATATCGACGAACTTTTTGTTGGCGAAGGTAATCGTTCCACCCGCATTGGTTCGCGAGACCAGAAGATCGCCGTCGTCCAGCTCGACCTCTTGATCAGTAACCGGGTCGTTGTTGCGCACCAGAACCTCCGCCATCAGCAAGAGGCCATAATTTGTATCGGGTTTTATTAATTATCCGAAACTATTTGCCTAGTCCTTTCGACATACATATCAGATTCGAAACTTGTCACAGGAGCGTGCCGGCGGGACGCGGAATTGGGGAAAACCCACGTCTTGCCGGGGAACCGATGCGGCGGGGGTTCAGCTCAGGCGCACGCCCATCGCCCGAAACCGCTGAAGGATGTCGAACCACAAGGCGCTGCGGGTCGAATAGACGCTGCGCGGGCTGGACACGAAGGCGATGGCGTTGAAGGCCACGCTGCCGTCGCTCACCCCGTCGATGAAGACGTTGGGCGCCGGATCGGCAAGGACGTTCTGATGGGCGCGCATCGACGACAGCAGCAGATCCCTGACGGCATTGGGGTCGTTGTCGGCGGGGACGCTGAACTTCATCTGGAGCCGTGCTATCGAGTTGGTCAGCGTCTTGTTGCGGACCGACTTGGTGATCAGTTCGGAGTTCGGGACGATCAGGGTCGAGCGGTCCGTCAGCTCGATCTGGGTGGCGCGCACGTTGATGTGCCTGACATCGCCCTCAGCATCGCCGACGGTTACCCAGTCGCCGATCTTGATCGGGCGCTCGGCCAGCAGGATCAGGCCGGAGATGAAGTTCTGCACGATCGCCTGAAGGCCGAAACCGATACCGACCGACAGGGCGCTGGCGATCAACGCGACGTTGCCGAGGTTGAGCCCGGCATAGCTGAGAGCCGCACCCGTCGAGACGATCAGCCCGATATAGCGGAACGTCGTGCTGACGGATGTCCGCACCGCCGCGTCCAGCGACGTCTTGGGCAGGAACTTCTCGCACAGCCAGCCGTGGACGCCCCGGACGATGGTGAGGCCCACGATGAAGATCGCGACGGCGCCCAGGATGGCGCCGGGCGATATGGTGACCTCGCCGACCTTGAAGCCGGCGGTCGCGGTGTTGAGCCGGCCGGGCAGCCCGCTGGTTCCGGCCCCGAACGGAGCCAGCGTCGCGGCGACGGCCAGGAACAGGATGACGATCCGGCTGAGACCCGACAGCAGAAGCCCGACCTGATCGACCGTGCCGGGGCTGAGGCCGATCATGGTATAGACGAACCGGCCGATCGCCCCTTCGCCGCTGAAGACGCTGGTGAAGAAATCGTCGGCGAACTGCATCAGCAGGTAGACGGTGCCGCCGATGATCGCCAGCCAGGTTATCTGACGGACGATGAAGACGCCGAGCGCCACGTAGCCGCTGAGCGAGAAGAAGACCGTGGCCGCCAGCATCAGCCAGACCGCCACCGCGACCAGCCCCCAGAACAGGGTCTGGGGCGGCGCTTCGCCTTCCTTGGCCCTCAGCGCCCTTCTGCGGATGCGGGTCAGCGTCCACATCATGCTGCCGATGGCCAATGCTGTGACCAGTGCGATCAGGCAGCTTCCGGCTATCGTGGCCGGCAGGCTGGCGCCGATCAGGGTGTTCAACTGCTCGAGCAGCGTGCCCGATCCGGCGACCACGCCGATCAGGAAGGGGAAGTGACGGATGCGGCCGACTGTTTCGTCGGAAATCGGCGCCAGCCGCCACGATCCCTTGTCCATCAGGATCGCCCGGCCCAGACCGGTGATGTACGAGACGACGAAGACGGTGGTGGCCGCGATCCAGGCCAGCTGCTCGGCGCCGTCGGTCAGCGAGCCAACCGATATCAGGGCGGCATAGAGGATGATGGCGGCGAGCGAGGGCGCCAGGATGGTGGTCACCAGGAACCACATCGCCAACGCCGACCGTCTGAGCCGGTTGGCCGGCATCTGCCCGATCGCGATCCGCCGGGCCGACGCCTCCAGCCAGCGGCGGGCCGGCACCATCAGGATCACCGCCAGCGCCAGCGCGCCGCCCAGGATGGCGATGTTGCGCGGGTTGGCGACCTCCACCAGGGACGCGAAGTTCTCGCTCGCGAAGTCATGGAGGCGCGACGCGTCGCGCGGCAGGTTCCGGTTCAGATCGCCCCAGAAGCTTGGCGCCAGGACCGATTTGGTCCGCTGCCACAGCTTTTCGTCGAACAGCGCACGGCGCTTGGCGGTGATCTGGTCGCCGGCCTGGGCGGCGGCGACGGACAGGAGGCGGGCGCGCTTGATCCGGGCGTCGATGTCGCCGCGCTGGCGCGACAGGTCGGCCCGTTCCTGCTGGACCTCGGGGCTTTCGGGCTGCGCATCGGGCGCCGGCCCCGGTCCCAACTCGTTCAGGCGGGCATCCAGCGCCGTCAGTTGCGGCGTCAGCTCCTGCGCTATCAGCTCGGTCGCGTCCTGGATGCGCAGGGTATCGGCGCGAAGGTTGCCCAGCGCCGCATCGTCCTGCGCCATCGCGTCGATGCTGGCCTGTACCCGGTCCAGATCGGCATTGGCGGCATTGAGACCGTCATCGGCGCTGGACTGAACGGTACCGGATTGGGCGGTACCGGACTGGCTGGGGCCGGACTGGGCGAAGGCGGGGGCCAGTGAGATCCAGAGGAGACAGAGAGTTAAGGAGAGAAGCCGCCGGAGCGACACTGGCTGACGTTGCCACATGCGCGAATTGCCTTGTTATTCCTGAGTCTCGAGGGTGGTTCGACCCTCCATGCATAGCGGAAGATGGTTAACGCATCCTATGGCGGAACCATGACGTCCCGGATTTATCCGGCCGATCTCTGATCCCGGTCCCGTTGATCCTGAACCGGCTCCGACTGCCGCTCGAACAGCCGCCGGTAAATGCCGTTGGGCCGATGAAGCAGCGACGTATGCGTCCCTTCCTCCGCGATGCGCCCATGGTTGAACACCAGGATGCGGTCGAGGGTCCGTACCGTGGACAGCCGGTGCGCGATGATCAGCGCGGTGCGCCCTTGCATCAGGCGCTCCATCGCCTGCTGGATCAGCGCCTCCGACTCCGAGTCCAGGCTGGAGGTCGCCTCGTCCAGGATCAGGATCGGCGCATCTGCCAGGAAGGCTCGGGCCAGCGCCACCCGCTGGCGCTCGCCGCCCGACAGCTTGACGCCCCGTTCGCCGACCATGGTCGCGTAGCCCTTCGGCAGCTTCGAGATGAAGCCGTGGGCATTGGCCAGCCGGGCCGCATGCTCGATCTCCGCCGGAGTTGCGCCGGGACGGGCATAGGCGATGTTTTCCGCCAGCGAGCGGTGGAACAGGATCGGTTCCTGCGGGACGATGGCGATCCGGGACCGGAGCGACGCCTGCGTGGCGCCTCTCACATCCTGACCGTCGATCAGGACCCGGCCGCCGGTCACGTCGTAGAGACGCTGGATCAGCTTGACGAAGGTGGTCTTGCCCGATCCGGAAGGCCCGACCAGACCGACCCGCTCGCCGGCGGCGATGGTCACCGACAGGTCCCGGTACAGCGGCACGGTGTGGGAGCCGTAGCGGAACGCGACGCCGTCGAAGCGGATCTCGCCGGCGCCGATGCGGATCGGCGCCGCATCCGGGCGGTCCTCGATCCCCAGCGGCTCGTCGTGGATGGCGACCAGCTCCTCCATCTCGTTGACCGAGCGCTGGAGATGGTTGATGTGCATGCCGATGTCGCGCAGGTAGCCGTGGACGACGAAATATGTCGAGAGCACGTAGGTGACGTCGCCGGGCGACGCCCGTCCATGCCACCACAGCATCAGCGAGGTGCCGACGACCGCGGTCCGCATCGCCAGCAGGACGGCGTTCTGGGTCGTCCCGCTCAGCGTATGCCGGGTCCAGGTCCGGCCGGTGCGGTTCCGCCACTTGGTCACGGTGCGGGACAGCCGCTCGTCTTCCCGCGTTTCGGCGCCGAAGGCCTTGACGACGGGGTTGCAGCCGATCGCATCGGCCAGCATGCCGCCGAGCCTGGTGTCCAGGGCGTTCGACAGCTTGGCCGCCGGAGCAACGTATTCCGTGGAGAGATACAGCGTCAGCGCGATATAGGCCGCGGTACCGCCCGCCACGACCAGGCCCAGCACCGGCCAGTGCAGTCCCAGCAGCACCATCGTCCCGAGCAGCACGGTGATGGAGGGCAGCAGGGCCAGCAGAAGCGTGTCGTTCAGCGTGTCGAGCGCCCCCATGCCGCGCGTGATCTTGCGGACGACGGCGCCGGCGAAGCTGTTGGCGTGCCAGTCGGTCGAGAAGCGCTGGACGCGATGGAAGGCGTCCTGCGAGACGTCGCCCATCATCCGCAGCGTCAGCGGAATGATGCCGCTCCAGCCGAGATGACGCAGGACCACCATGCCGGCCCCCAGGGCCACCATCGCCCCGAAGGCGGTCAATGCCGCATGTTTCGCGGCTTCGCGGTCGGCGGACAGGAGGGTCAGCGCGTCGACCAGCCTGCCTGCGAAGAACGGCATGAAGACGTCGGCCAGGGTGGCCGTGACCATGGCGAACGCGACCCATGCCACGAGCACGGGCTGACGGCCCCAATGGCGGAACGTAAAGGAAAGAACGGTGCGGATCGCATCCGCCCGCCGCGGACGCCGCGTGGAATCGACAACAGTCATGAACCTGATCGGCGCAGCTTTGCGCCTGCTCCAATACGGATCGCGCGGGACCGGTCCTCATGGGACGGCGCGCGGCATCCGATTACGGGGGATTGCGATGCCCCGGGCGATGCCGGGGAGGTATGGCGCGGATCACTGGATCCCGCAGCCTACCAGACGGTGGAACCCAGCCACACGACCGAGCCGGGACTGAAAAGCAGGCACCCTGATGTCATGCAGTCCTCCCAGGCTCAAGGATCGTTACATACGCCCATATAGCAGACGTTGCTATACCAGGACTCGGGCACCGGGAGCAACCCGGCATCAAGCATGGCTGGTCAGCCGTGCCGGGGCCATTCCACATGATGCCGGTCGATCACCAGGGTATGCCTGTGGCGGATCGGCGCGTGACGGTGCGGGTGGACATGCGGTTCCGGCCCTTCCCAGCCTTCGTGGGCATGCTGGTGATGCTCGTCATGGATATGGGGATGTTCGTGGCCAAAGGCCAAGTGGACGTGCTCGACCTCCTCCGCATCGCCGGCATGCCAGAGCCGCATTGCAAGCGAGGTCGCGGCGACGGCCACGACACCCATGACGGTGAACGCCGCCCCCACGCCGGCCAGCGCCCCGATCCAGCCGGCCAGCGGATAGGCCGCCAGCCAGCAGGCATGGCTGAGGGCGAACTGCGCCGCGAACAGGGCGGGCCGGTCTTCGGCATGGGCGGATCGCCGGAGCAGCCTGCCGCTGGGCGTCAGCACGGCCGAGTTGGCGGCGCCCAGTGCCGCCCAGACCGGCAGAAGGAGCGGCAGGCCCGCCGTCACGCGCGCCGGCATCACGCCGCTGGACAGGATCACCGCCATCACGAGCGTCCCCGCCGCCAGCACCCAGGCGCCCGCCAGCATGACGGCCCGGTCGGACACCCGCTCCAGCAGGCGCGGCAACAGGAACGCGACCGCCATCGAGCCCGCCCCATAGGACGCCAGCACTACGGCGACATCGGAATCGGTCCCGCCCAATACGGCCCGGACGATCACGACCGTATTGACGATGACCATCGCTCCGGCAGCCGCAACAGCGCCGTTGAGCGCCAGCAATCCTTGAAGGCGCGGCGTCTTCAGGTAGATCCGGGTGCCTTTCGTGATCCTGTGGTAGATCCCGCCCTCACGCTCCGCCGGCATCGCCGGAGAAGGCAGCGCCACGGAACCGACCAGCAAGGCAGAACCGAGGAACCCCACCACCGTTCCGGCGAACAGGTCATGGTAGCCGATGACGGCCAGCAGGGCCGCCGCCAGCGCCGGGCTGGCCAGACTTTCCAGATCGTAGGCGAGCCGCGCCAGCGACAGCGCCCTGGTGTACTCCGCCTCGTCCGGCAGGATATCGGGAATGGTCGCCTGGAACGTCGGCGTGAACGCGGCGGAGGCGGACTGGAGGGCGAAGATAAGGACGTAGACCTGCCAGATCTCGGTGACGAACGGCAGCGACAGGGCAATGACGGCCCGCACCAGATCCATCGCCACAAGGAAGGTGCGCCTGGGCAACCTGTCCGCGAACGCTCCGACGACCGGCGCGACGCCGACATAGGCCACCATCTTGATCGCCAGCGCCGTTCCCAGCACGGCCCCCGCCTCCGCACCGGCCAGATCATAGGCCAGCAGACCGAGTGCGACCGTCAGAAGGCCGGTCCCGACAAGGGCGATGACCTGCGCTGCGAACAGGCGGCGGTAACTGCGGTTGGACAGAGGCGAGAGCATGGCGGACCCCCGGAGCCTTTCACGAGGAAGAGAAACGAACAGTCCGATGGGCATATCGGATCCTGGCCGGAATATGGTCCCGGACGTCGATCCGCTGGAGAATACAGGGTCCAGCCTGCCACCGATATGGACGATCCCGTGGCATACCCTGCCGGTAGCAATAGCCTGACGCATCGAATCCGGCGACGGATCGACGATAGCCATGCAGCGATCATAGCGATTCGGCCATGGTCATTCCTCACGCCTATCACCATCGACAGGAAAACTATGCCGTATTGAAGTAAACACTACCCCATTTATCTGCTCAGTCTTTAGCTTGCATTGTATTTTATACGATATAGTACATGACTTGCCTCTTGGTTACTTTCAAGATTAAGCAAATATTTATCATGCAGCGCAATAAAGGCTCGGTATGACGTGACCTATCGGGGGTCCGCGAAGCGCCGGTACCTTTCATGGCTTATCGATTTTTTGCACGCATTCTCTGGATAGTGCTGCTCACGGCGATCGGCTGTTCGGCGACTTTGCCGGTCAGCCTGGAAGCGCAGCTGCTCGTCGCATGGTCGTTCGTCGGCGCCCTTTTCCTCGTGTCGGCGCTGAAGGCTCACAGGACGGGCCGCATCCTCGGGATATCCTTCGCGGCGTTCGTGACGATCCGATACATCATCTGGCGGACGACCAGCACGCTTCCGGCGCCCGACGACCTGCTCAATTTCATACCCGGGCTGGTGCTTTACGTCGCCGAGATCTTCTCGTTCATGATGTTCCTGCTGAGCATCTTCGTCATCAGCAATCCCCTGTACCGGAAGTCGATCCCGATCGACGACGCGGACCCCGACCTGCCGTCGGTCGACGTCCTGATCCCGACCTACGACGAAGAGCCGAACCTGCTGCTGATCACCCTGACGGCGGCGGTCTCGCTCGACTATCCGAAATCGCGCTTCAAGGTTTACCTGCTGGACGACGGCGGCACCCGGCAGAAGTGCAACCAGGCCGACGCGCTGAAGGCGGATTCAGCAAGGCGGCGGGCGGAGAAGCTGAAGGAACTCTGCCGGACGACCGGCGCCATCTATCTGACGCGGGACAGGAACGAGCACGCCAAGGCGGGCAACATCAACGCCTCGTTCGCCAAGATCAAGGGCGACCTCGTCGCGATCCTGGACGCCGACCACGTGCCGTCGTCCGATTTCCTGCGGAAGACCGTCGGGTTCTTCGTCAAGGACCCTGGCATGGCGCTCGTGCAGACGCCGCACTTCTTCCTGAACCCCGACCCGATCGAATACAATCTGAAGACCTTCCCGCGGATGCCGAGCGAGAACGAGCTGTTCTACCGGAACATCCAGCCCGGCCTGGACCGCTGGAACGCCGCTTTCTTCTGCGGTTCGGCGGCGCTGCTGCGCCGAAGCGCCCTCGACGAAGTCGGCGGCATCAGCGGCAACAGCATCACCGAAGACTGCGAAACGGCGATGGACCTGCACGCCCAGGGCTATCGCAGCGCCTATCTGGACCAGCCGCTGATCGCCGGCCTTCAGCCCGAAAGCTTCGTCAGCTTCATCGGACAACGCTCGCGCTGGGCACAGGGCATGATCCAGATCCTCCTGCTGAAGAACGTCCTGTGGCGCAGCGGCCTGTCGCTGGCCCAGCGGCTCTGTTACCTGAGCAACAGCCTGTACTGGTTCTTCGTCTTCATCCGCCCGATCTTCGTCCTGGGACCGCTTTGCTACCTGTTCTTCGGCTTGCAGATCGTCCGGACCAACGTACCGGAATTCTTCGCCTATATTCTGCCCCACATCGTCGCCAGCGTCATGCTGCCGAATATCCTCAACGGCAAGGCACGCTGGCCGTTCATCTCGGAACTCTACGAATACGTGCTGTCGCTTCACCTGTCGCGGGCGGTGCTGTCCGTGCTCCTGAACCCCCGGGCGCCGCAGTTCAAGGTGACGGCCAAGGGCGAGACGACGACGTCGGACCGGGCCTCGCCGCTGGCGGGACCCTTCGTCTGGATGGTGCTGCTGCTCACCGCCGGCATGGTGGCCGCCGCGTGGCGCTTCGTAGCATTGCCCGAAAGCCGTGAGATCATCGGCATCGTCGCCTTCTGGAACAGCGTCAGCCTTCTGCTGGCCCTGGCCGGACTGGGTGCGGTCTACGAACAGAGACAGATCCGCAAGTTCCCGCGGATCAACCTCCAGGTCCCGGCCCACCTGAAACTGGACGGTGGAGACTTTCCGGCGCAGGTCGTGAACGGCTCGGCCAACGGCCTGAACATCGAGCTTCCGATGCATGCCCGGTCCCAGATGTCGGAATCGATGATCGTGACCCTGCTGGCGCCGGGCGAGGAAGAAGGCACCGAGCGGCAGATCACCATGCGGGTCCGGCGCATGTCGGTCTCGGGCGGCGTCTTTTCCGTCGGATGCGAATTCAACCCGGTCAGCCAGACCGAGGCGACGGCCGCCGTCCAGCTCGTCTACGGCAACAGCCGTATCTGGGCCAAGCGCTGGCAAAACCGGGTGCCGGCGGAAAGATCGATCTTCCGCAGCTTCTGGTTCCTGGTCGGCCTGGCCCTGGGCCACGGCGTCCCGGCGGCCTGGAAAATGTGCAAAAGCGGCATTCTGCGGACTGCCTCCCAGAAGAAGACTTCCGATACGGTGCCCGCCCAATGACCGCCCCAACCTCCCGGAACCGCCGGCTTCCGACGCGTATCGCAGCCGCAAGCGCCCTCTGGCTGACCACCAGTCTGCCCGCCAGTCTGCCCGCCAGTCTGCCCGCTCATGCCCAGCAGCCCGCCTCCTCCCTGCCGGCAGCTGCCCGGCAGGCGGTCGAGGTCACGCCGCTTTCCCTGCTGGCGG
>NZ_JCACHA010000728.1:10313-10863 GCF_059503625.1 Skermanella sp. | reverse complement strand
ACTTGAGCTTGCTGTCACCGGTGAGGTTGCCGGCTCCTTCCTTCACATCGCCCTTCATCTTCTTCAAAGAGCCTTCGGTCCGGTCGTCGCTCATGGTGATATCCTCAAAGTTTGCTTGTCGAGCCGCCGGCGTCATTGCGACTGCCCTGACGTCGGCATCGAATTACTTACAACAGGCGCTCGCGGAATTCGTCACGGCAGAAATTGAATTTAGTGCACCGGCTTGAAAATCCGCGTGAGGGATCGCCGGAAACATTCGCGTCGGCGATGCGTTGCCGAAAGTCCGTGCATTCCTGCCGGCGCTTCCGGAGTTCGACGACCATGCCGCCTTCCACCGATCTGTCGCCAGGGCACTTCGCCCGATTGCTGCTGGTCGCCCTTATCATCGTGACCATCGCCTTGCTGGCGTGGCAGATCGTGGACGTCCTGCTGCTGGTGTTCGGCGCCATCCTGCTCGCGGTCATGCTGCGCCGCTCCGCCGATTGGCTGGCGGAGCGGACGCCGCTTCCCGAGGGATGGGCACTGGCGGCGGTGGTGCTGGGAAGCGTCG
>NZ_JCACHA010000728.1:0-10303 GCF_059503625.1 Skermanella sp. | reverse complement strand
GCGGCTGGATGTTCGGCGCGCAGGTGTCGGGGCAGTTCGATCAGCTGGTCAAGGTGGTGCCGCAGGCCTGGGACGGCGTCAAGGGCCAGCTTCAGGGCTCGTCGTGGGGCAGGGGCGTGCTGGAAACGGTCGAGCAGTTCGACCCGACCAGCGTTTCCGGCGGCGTCGTCCGGGAGGCGGGTTCGCTGCTGATGACGGTGGTCGGCGGCCTGGGCAATGTGCTGCTGCTGGTCGCTGGCGGCGTTTATCTAGCGGCGCAGCCGAAGCTTTACCGCGACGGCGTGATCATGCTGGTGCCTCGCGAGGCGGAGGACAGGACGCGCGATACCCTCGACACCATGGGCGATGCGCTCGGCAAGTGGCTGAAGGGTCAGTTCCTGGCGATGGTCATGGTCGGGACGATGGTCAGCCTCGGGCTCTGGCTGCTCGGAGTGCCGTCCGCGCTGGCGCTTGGTCTGCTGGCGGGACTGGGCGAGTTCGTTCCGCTGGTCGGCGCGGTCGCCACGGCGATCCCGGCCCTGCTGGCGGCCTCGACCGTGGACATGTCGACGGTGCTCTATGTGCTGGTGCTTTACATCGTTATCCAGCAGATCGAGGGCAACGTCATCATGCCCATCATCCAGAGCGAGATGGTGTCGCTGGCACCGGCGCTGGCGCTGTTCGCCGTCGTCGCTTTCGGTTTGCTGTTCGGCATCCTGGGCGTCATCTTCGCGACGCCGCTGACTGTAGTGGCCTATGTGGCGGTGAAGAAGCTGTATGTGGAGGTCGGGTTGGGCAAGCCGGACGCCGGGGAAGAACCGAGTTGAGCCAAGGCTTCCGCACACTGATCCGGCGCATCCTGTCGCCGGTCGTGTCGGCCGCCGCCGTCGTCTATTTCGTAATCGATGCGGTCTTCCTGGGCGTCCTCAAGCCCTTGCTGAACTGGCTGGGGCGGCAACCGGTCCTGGTCCGAACCCGCCGCAGGATCGCATCGCTCGGCCCGTATCCCAGCCTGTTCCTGCTGGGAATCCCGGTAGTGATCCTGGAACCGCTGAAGCCGCTGGGATTCTACGTCATGGCAACCGGTCGTCCGATCCAGGGAGCCGCCATCCTGGCGGGCGCCGAGGTCGCGAAGATCGTGGTTGTCGAGCGCCTGTTCCGGATCAGCCGCGACAAGCTGCTGACCATCCACTGGTTCGCCTGGTGCTACCGGCTGGTCACGGGCTGGCTGGCCCGGCTCCGCGCGCTCTCCGCCTGGCAGGCGGTGGTGCGGGCAGGACGCCGGATCAAAGCTCGGGCGCGCGACGCGATCCGCTGGTTCAGGAGTGCTGCTTGAAAGGTTCCACGATCTTGAGGCCGGCCGGCTGCGGAGATTCCTCGCCAGCGGGCTTCAGGTCCTTTTCCGGCACATTCAGTTCTACCCGGCGCGACGCGGGAAATAGCACGTCGTAACGGGAGTGCGCCTCGATCGTACGGCCCACAACGATGCAGTCATGATTGCCGTACTTCGCCTTCGACCCAAGCGTCAGCATGTTTCCTCCCAAGATAATCTTTTGATCATGACAACCGCAGCCCGTCGTCAGTGTGACTGGCTTTCATCATTATGGAAAAGAGGCAATTCAGGATAGCAGAGACGATATCAGCCGGAACGCGCCATAAATGAGCGATCCGGACAGCGTCCAGCTGAACAGGATAGCGACGAGCCAGATGAGGACCAGCCGAAACCCATGGATCTTGGTATCGTCGCGAGGCCACGGCGTCGCAGAGGGACCGGAGTAGCTATAGGTGATGGGCTTCCCGCTGTTCCGGGACGGAATGTACTCGGCGATGTTGGCCATAACACTCTCGATATGGGTGGTTCGTGGCCAGATATTCACCGATAGGGGTGGTTTTTGTAAGCCGCTACAGTGATCTACCTCCTAAGATAAATCTGTGACATCGAAGTTCGGATCGAACTTCCACTACCAGCCGACTGCACCGCGGGCATTGGTATAGAGCGAGTAAAGCGACTGGCTGGACGCCATGAACAGCCTGTTCCGCTTGATGCCGCCGAAACACAGGTTGGAGCAGCGTTCCGGCAGCGCTATCCGGCCTATCGGTTCGCCACCCGGCGAAAATACCATGACGCCGTCCAGTTCTGGATCGCCCATGCCCCAGCCGCACCAGAGGTTGCCGTCCTCGTCGCAGCGGAAGCCGTCGGGAGTACCCGGGCCGGCGTCGATCAAGACGCGCCGGTTGGCGATGCGGGTGCCGTCCTCCACCACGTCGTAGGCGAGGATCTTGCGCGGCGAAGCACGGCTTTCGACGACGTAAAGCTGCTTCTCGCCGGGCGAAAATGCCAGCCCGTTCGGCCCGGCGATCTCGCCGTCCATGACAGCGGCTTTTCCGGTCGCAGGGTCGAGACGGTAGAGGTTGCTGGGCAGTTCCGGTTCGGCCCTGTGGCCTTCGTAGTCGGACATGATGCCGAAGGGCGGATCGCTGAACCAGATCGAGCCGTCCGACTTGACCACCACGTCGTTGGGCGAATTGAGCCGCTTGCCGTCGAAGCGGTCCATCAGCACCGTGATGGTCCCGTCATATTCGGTCCGGGTGATCCGCCGGCCACCGTGCTCGCAGGAGATCAGCCGGCCCTGGCGGTCGCGCGTGTTGCCGTTGGCGAAGTTGGATGGCTTGCGGAAGATGCCGACGGCTCCGGTTTCTTCCTCCCACTTCATGATCCGCTCGTTCGGAATGTCGCTCCAGAGCAGATAGCGGCCGTCACCGAACCAGACGGGTCCCTCGCACCAGCGGAAGCCCGTCGCCAGCCGCTCGACCGCGGCCAGTCTCTGGTGATATTTGGCGAAGCTGGGATGGAGCACCTTGATGGCGGGATCGGGATAGGACTGGATCGGTGGCAGCATGCTGACTGTCATTTCGCTCCCAGGAGTGCCCGGACGAGTGCCTCGGCGGCTTTCTTCGGCTGGTAGTTTTCGTCGAACGGCAAGGGCCTGTCCTGTTGATTGCGCCGCCGGTGGAACGAGTAGTTGTCGCTCAGCCCCCAGGTGATGACCGTGTCGCACCGGGAGTTGCCGAAAACCGTTTCCAGGAACGAGGTGTACATGTCGGCCACCTTGGCGTCCACGGCCTTGTCGTCCCCCAGCATTCGGTCCGCGCGAACGTCCAGTTCGGTGACGATGGGACGTATGCCGGCAGCTTCGACCTGTCTCAAGAAAGAGCCGAAGCCGTTCGGGTTCCAGGGATCGCCAAGGCGCAAATGTGCTTGCAAGCCCAGTGCGTCGATCCTGCCGCCGGACTTCCTGACACGATCGATCAGCTGAAGGACGGCTTTCCTGCGATTATGATTCCAGGGAGCGTCATGTTCCGTCCCATAATCGTTGTAGACCAGTTGGGCGCGAGGCGCGATCTCGGCCGCCCTCTTGAAGCCTTCGGCGACGTAGTCCGGTCCGAAGGCGTCGAGCCAGGGCGACTGCCGCAGCCCGTCTTCCCTTCCGTCGAACGGTTCGACCGCTTCGTTGACCACGTCCCATGACTTGATGCCGCTGAACCGGCTCATGACGGAAGTCATGTAGGTGAGAGCCAGATCCCAGCCGCCGGTATCCTTCAGCCGGGACTTGACCCAATCGGGCAAGCCCAAGTGCCAGATCAGCGTGGTCCCCCGAAGCTCCTTGCCATTGGCGGCGGCGAAGGCGGCAAGGTCGTCGCAGGCTGCATAATCGTAAAGCCCGGGCTGCTTCTCCACCGAGTACCATTTCATTTCCCATTCCGGGACGATGATGTCGCACTCCCGCAGTACCAAGTCGCGGAAGGATCGGTCGTCGGCAAGGCGGCGCATTGCAACCGCCGCGCCGAAGCGCCGCCCTCCTTCGAGAGCGGCCGCCCTGATCGGGCGCAGCCCGTCGTCGGCACGGGCAGGCGGAAGAAAGAACGGCGCCGCAGCGGCAAGACCGGCGTGCGCCCCCAGGTAGCCGATCAATCTGCGGCGGTTCAGCGTCAAGCGGCGATCCTTCAAAGTCTAGGCGGGAGGCGAGTTCTTCAAGGCGATCAGCGATTTCGTAAAGGGGAACAATCGCTCCCTGATTATCTGCGCGCCGGGAAAAAGAAACTGAAATTGAGCCATGTCGAGCAGCCTGACCTCCTCGATCGATTGCATGGCTTCGTCTATCGTCTCGCGTCGCTGACGGTGACCGAGCGTGAACTGGTGCTGGAGATGAACACGCGTGGAGCGGGGCAGCCAGTGAAAGAACGGAAGACGGAAGTGGGGTTCGTAAGGGAACCAGAAATATGGGGTCTGAACGTAGTATCGCGGAGCAAGGCGCCTTACTTCGCCGGCGAACGCTTTCATGCGGGACCAGTCGCCGACATGTTCCACCGTGGAATTCGTATGGACCATGTCGTAGCTGTTGTCGGCTGCCTGGGTGACATTGCAGGCGTCGGCTTGGAGATAGGTAAAGATACCCGATGTCGTGCCCGTCGGCAGCGGGTTGACCAGGACGACGCTGACATTTTTGGAATGCAGATAAGCCGGTTCGAACAGGCGCCAGTAATGTTCCGTGCCGCCGAGGTCTATGATCCGGCAGGAGCCCTTTTCCGCATGAACGGCATCGATCATCTGACGGATATAGATGCTGCGCCGTGCCCGAAACCGCTGTCCCAGGCTGGATGGAGGGCGGTCGATCCCTATGGTAGAGGCAGCTTGTGCTGTCATTTTTATCCTCTGAACGTCGACTGGCGGGACCGTCGGATGCGTATGGGTGTGCCCCCCGACCGGATCGATAAGGATGTTTTGCCCCTTGCTTGAATCCTCACCGGGTCGAGTTATTCGCTCCGACAATCCAGTTAAAATGCTTAACTAAATTTCATGTTATGATAGAGCTGGGTTCAGGTGAAGTCCCAAGGCTGGTCTGTGTCGGTATAATCACGAAGAGAACATCTAATGATAGCAGGATATAGTCATGCCGTAACTTCAACGGCTTAAGGGATGCTAACCAAGGGCCATGATGTCGGGTCGGAGAATTGACGCAGGCTGGTCTGTCCGCCGGACCAGCCTGCGCCGAAGTCTCGGGCAGCGCCGAGTTGCGCCTCCGGGTTCAGGCGGCGCTCGATTTTTCCTCGGTGGCGGCGAGATGATCGCCGGTGGAGACTATGGTCGCATAGGCGAAGCCGAGTGCCGCCATGAAGGCCGCATGGACATGAGCCGCCGGCACAAGGACGCCCCCGAATTCGAGATCGCGGGAAGCGCAGGCATCGTGGACGACCGTGACTTTGTAGCCGAAATCGCTGGCCGCCCGGGTGATGCCGTCGATGCACATGTGGCTCATGCTGCCGACGATCACGAGTTCCTCGATGCCTTTGTCGTCGAGCAGTTGCTTGAGTTCGGTTTCGCGGAACGAATTGACGAAATGCTTGAGCACGACCGGTTCGCCGGGCCGGTTCAGCACCTTCGGGTGTATCTGCGCGCCTTTGGAACCGGCGATGAAGAACGGTGCGTCCGTCCTGCCGAACTCGTGGCGGACGTGTATCACGAGGTCGCCCGCTGTCCGCGCGGCGCCGATGATCCTGGCCGCATTGTCGGCGGCGGTCTCGGCTCCGGCCAGCGGCCACTTGCCGCCGGGGAAATAGTCGTTCTGGATGTCGACGACGATCAGCGCTTTCCTGGTCATATCCCTTACCCTTTTGCTTATGGTGGCGAAGGCCTCGGCCTTCCGCTGGACACCATAGGCCCGTCGGGGCATGGTGCCGATTGGCGGAACCGACATTCCTCGGGCCAAAACTGACAAACGGTCGATGATGCAGCCCGACGACAGACCTGCCGAGATCGGCCTCCTGCTTTATCCGGGTGCGCAACTTGCCGCCATCCATGGGCTGACCGACCTGTTCCAGGTGGCGAACCTCATGGCGAGGACGCATGCCGCAGCGGGAGCGCCGCCGATCAGGGTCAGTCACTGGCAGCAGGATGCTGAAGCCATGGGCATCGGCCGGGTCTTCGATACACATCCCGGGACGGCCGGCCGGACAGGGGATGGGGCAGGGGATGGGGCAGGGGACGGACCGCGCTTCATCGTGGCGCCGCCGAGTTTGAGCGGCCTGCCGGAGCCTGCGGTAACTGCCGGTCTGGCGCTCTGGCTGGCCGAGCGTCATGCGGGCGGGGCGACGCTGGCGTCCGTCTGCATGGGCGCATACCTGCTTGCCGAAACCGGCCTGCTGGAAGGCCGGACGGTGACCACGCACTGGTCGCAGGCAGACGCGCTTGCCGGGCGCTTCCCGGGCATAAGGGTCGATGCGGAAAAGCTGATCGTCGACGACGGCGATATCATCACCGCAGGCGGCGTCATGGCCTGGACCGACCTGGGCTTGAGGCTGGTGGACCGTCTGCTCGGTCCCGCCGTCATGATCGAGACGGCCCGCTTCCTGCTGATAGATCCGCCGGGCCGCGAACAGCGCTTCTACAGCAGCTTTTCGCCGAAACTGCATCACGGCGACGATGCCATCCTGAAGGTCCAGCACTGGCTTCAGGCGCACGGCGCCCGCGATGCGACGCTCGGAACGATGGCGGCGACGGCCGGGCTGGAGGAAAGGACCTTCCTGCGCCGCTTCCGCAGGGCGACAGGGTTGAAGCCGACCGAGTACTGCCAGCACCTGCGTATCGGCAAGGCGCGCGAGATGCTGGAATTCACCCGGCAGACGGTCGAGCGGATTGCCTGGGATGTCGGCTACGAAGATCCCGGTGCATTCCGCAAGGTGTTCAGCAAGGTGTTCAGCAAGATAACGGGGCTTTCACCCGGGGACTACCGCCGGCGGTTCGGTGCCGAACTATCCTGACGACATCCGCATCGCCGGCATGTTGCCGCGCATGCCTTCCATCCTGGCCCGCCAGGTATCCGGGGCAGCGTAAGTCGTCCTCTCGCCGTGTAGCGGTATGCTGGTTGGATGCCCTTGGGGACCGGCCTATCTGTGATGGGGCAGTCAATTGGACCAGGAGCTTTCGATGCGAAAGATACTGACCGCCGTTGCCGCCGCGATGCTGTTTACCGGTATCGGGCATGCTTCCGCCGACCTTCCCATGAAGGAATTTCAACTGCCAGCTGGTTCCAGGCCCCACGACGTGGCGCCGGCGCCCGATGGCGGTGTCTGGTATACGGCGCAACGACACGGAGCATTGGGACGGCTCGATCCGGCGACGGGCAAGGTCGAGCAGATCCCGCTGGGCAGCGGCTCGGCGCCCCATGGCGTCATCGTCGGTCCGGACGGGGCACCGTGGATCACCGACGGCGGGCTGAATGCGATCGTCCGTGTCGATCCCGTCACCAGAAAGGTCACGCGGTACCCGCTGCCTGCCGGCACCGGCAACGCTAACCTGAATACCGCGGCCTTCGACGGCAGCGGAGTGCTGTGGTTCACCGGGCAGAACGGCATCTACGGGCGGCTGGCTCCCGCGAGCGGCGACATCGAGGTCTTCAAGGCGCCCGAAGGGCGTGGACCCTACGGCATACGGCGACGCCGGACGGTGATATCTACTATGCCTCGCTCGCGGGGAGCCACATCGCGCGGATCGATACCAAGACGGGCGATGCTACGGTCATCGAACCGCCGACCGACGATCAGGGTGCCCGCCGCGTCTGGTCGGACAGCCGAGGCAAGATCTGGGTCAGCGAGTGGAACAGCGGGCAGGTGAGCGTCTACGATCCGGCCGCGAACAGCTGGCGCAGCTGGAAGCTTCCGGGCGAGAACCCCTTGGCCTACGCCGTCTATGTCGATGAGAACGACAAGATCTGGCTCAGCGACTTCGGCGGCAATGCACTGGTGCGCTTCGATCCCGAAACCCGGAACTTCGATGTCCAGCGGCATCCCCGGCCGGAAGCCAACGTGCGGCAGATCCTGGGCCGGCCCGGTGAAGTATGGGCCCCGGAGTCCGGAACCGATACCCTGGTGATGGTCCGGACCGGGCCGGCCGAGGCGGAGTGAACCTAGCGACCTCCTGCCCGCGATGGCGGCGGAATACGCGGGGGCCATTGCCGCCAGAGCTTGACGGTGCAGACCAGGAGCGGCACGGAAAGGCCGATCCAGCAGACCCAGTGCCAGAGGCCGTCGCCGACGATGGCGGAGGCGAGGCCGAGCAGCGAGAGTGCGGCAAGGATCGCGGGAATGCGCCATACGCCGTTCATGCCTTGCTGCCCATCCGGGCGCCGGATGCATCCCGCACTTCGGCCTCGGCCGCCGCGGCGCGCGTCCGCGGCCGTTTCACCCAGACGACGAAGCCGGCGACGGTCACGACACCCGTAACGATGGTGAAGAGCGCCCAGATGATCTGAAGCGGCAGACCGCCGTAGTCGCCGAAATGGAAGGGGCCGGAGAGCAGTACGGCGGTGATGTACCAGGGCATCTCCGCCGTTTCCGTCAATTGTCCGGTCTGGGCGTCGACCAGGGCGACGCTGAGCAGCTTCTGCGTCAGCTCGGTCTGGCCGCGCACCGTCACGCTGAAATGGCGGTCGCTGGCATACTCGTTGCCGGGATAGGCGATGAAGGCGATATCCATTCCGGGAAAGGCTGCAAGGCCGGCCTGCGCCGCCTGATCGACCGTGACCGGAGTGCCCGTCATCGGCTCGGTGTGGCGGCCGATCATGGAGACGAGTTCGGTCTGCTGCCAATAGGTGAGGATGAGCGGCGAGAACGACAGGATGGCGCCCGTCAATCCGACCACCAGGGCCCAGACCAGGGTCGCTACACCCAGCAGGTTGTGCAGGTCGATGTTGGCGATGCGGGTGCCCCGGCGGAACCGCAGCAGGCCGAAGGCCAGCTTCTTCATGAAGGGACCGTAGACGACCAGTCCGCTGACCGTGCTGGCGACGAACAGCAGGCCCATGACCCCGATGAACATCTGACCGGCGAAGCCCGCGAAGAGGTCCACGTGCAGTTTCAGGAGGAAGCCGGTCAGGGTTTCTTCCGGCTGCTTCAGAACCTGATTGGCGCCGGTGTAGCCGTTCAGCATGACCCAGCGCCCGTCTTCGAAGTCGCGGACTCCGGGGGCGCTCATGAAGATGAAGTTCGCGCCGGGTTCCTCGGGATCGAAGGAGACGAACTTGGGCTCCAGCTCCGGATTGGCGGAGCGCGCGATGTCGACCAGGGATTCCAGAGGCAGGCGTGCCTGCCCCTCGGTGTAGCTGGTGTCGAACTCGTCGCCCATCAGGTGTTCGATCTCATGATGGAATACCAGGATCAGCCCGGTGACGCATAGGATCAGCAGGTTCACCGAGCAGATCAGGCTGGTCCACCGGTGGACCAGCCGCCAGCGACGCAGGTTCGCGGGTTTCATGGCAATCTCCTTTGCCGGCGGCGCCGAGAGGGAAGAAGCAGCATTACCACCGGTAACGCAGCCCGGCGGTCACCGTCCGTTCGTAGCCATAGGCGCACCACTCGCCGAAGTAGCAGGACGCCACGTACTCTTTGTTGAAAAGGTTCTTGGCGTTGAGCGAGACCTCGGCGCCGGCCAGCGTGGGGGTGAGGGACCCGAGGTCGTAAGTGACCGCGGCATCGACCAGCGTGAAGGACGGCACCTTGAATGTGTTCGCCGAGTTCACGGTGCTGCCGGTGAAGCGCACGCCGCCGCCGATGCTGAGACCTTCCAGGACCGAGCCTTCCGGCATCCGGTAATTGGCCCAGCCCGATGCCTGGTGACGCGGTATGGCGGCCAGCCGGAAGCCTTCCCGTCCGTCGTTGTCCTTGGTGTACTCGGTGTCGAGGAACGTATAGGCGCCGATGACGTCCAGCTGGTCGGTGACGGCCATCCTGGCTTCCAGCTCGATGCCGCGCGACCGCGCTTCGCCGCTCTGGACGGAGAATCCCGGGAAGGCCGGATCGCTGGTCAGCAGGTTGCTGCGGGTCAACTCGAAGACCGCCGCCGTGAACAGGCTGTTGGTTCCCGGCGGCTGATACTTGACGCCGACTTCGTACTGGGTTCCTTCCTCCGGATCGAAGACGTTGCCGAAGAAATCGGTACCGGTCTGCGGATTGAAGGATTCGGCATAGCTGACATAGGGCGCGATGCCGTTCTCGAAGAGGTAGGTCAGGCCGGCGCGGCCGGTCAGCGCCTGATCCGACTTGCTCGACGACCCGAACTCGGTGGTGGTTTTGGTCTCGACCCAGTCCTTGCGGCCGGCGAGCGTCAGCACGAATCCGCCCAGCTTGAGCTGATCCTGGATATAAATGCCGTACTGGTTCGACTTTAGATCGGTACGGCTGGTATCGGGCGGGACGATCGGAACCCCATAGACTGGCGCGAAGACGTCGAGCGACGGACCTACGCCGAAGCCGGGGGCGTAGTGGCCGT
>NZ_JCACHA010000727.1:0-10872 GCF_059503625.1 Skermanella sp. | reverse complement strand
AGGTGCCGTTGAAGCCTGAGTTCTTCTCAAGCACGTTCAGCAGGATGCCGTTGATCTGCTTGCGCCGCGCTTCCTCCGGAGTGCCGGTCTCCGGATCGCGGGAAGCGATCAGTTCGAAGGTGTGCGCCATCGTCCGGGCGGCATCGAGTGCTACTTCAAGCTCGGCACGGATATAGCCGGCCTGGGTCGAAGCAACTGCCTGAAGGGCGTCCTTCGTCTTGTCGTTGACCAGGCGGCTGACGTTTTCGGTGACGAAGGCTTCGCTGCTGACCGCCGAAAAGACACCGTAGCCGACCAATATGGATGCCGATCCAAGCAGGCAGAACCCTGCCAGTGCTGCAATCTTAGTTTGAATGGATTTAATGCGCATGCTGCTTCTCTCTTTACTGAGCCGATGTCCGCTCACTGGCTCGGAGAATGCAATTTCGATCCAAGGGTCATAAAAGACCTTCAAATCATTGCACATACAACGTTATTCAAAAACGTTTAAAATTATATTAATTACCTTATGATGCTTTAGGAATATGGTGTTCGCCCTGGGGAGTTCACTGCCTTTCCAAGGTCATATTCTTGTTCGAAAGTCTCGTGTCGGTTTGCCGCAGCATATAGACAGATCTGTACAAAGATGACTGCCGCGCTTTTATTGTGAACTCTTATCGAGTTTGCACTTCAAGAGGGGGAAGATTGGGGCTTACGCCCCGCTCTCCTGTGCGCCGATCGCGGCCAGGGCCGCCTTCGCCACTTCGACGTCCTGGGCGCTGGTGCCGGAGCCGACGCCTATGGCGCCGACGCACACGCCTTCGATGAAGATCGGCAGGCCGCCTTCGGCATTGGTCAGCCGGCCGCCCGACGCGATCGCCAGCTTCATTTCCATCGCAGCCGGAATCCCGCCCGTCGGCATGCGGTGCGACGCGGCGGACAGAGCCTTGGACTTGGACGTCTCGATCGACAGGAACTTGGCGCCGTCCATCCGCACGAAGGCCAGCATGTTGCCGCCGTCGTCGACGATGGTGATGTTCTGAGGAACGCCGATCTCCTGCGCCTTGGCGATGGCGGCGTTCAGCGCCGTGAGAGCGCCTTCGTGGGTCAGCTTGAGACTCGGCTTGGTCGTCATGATGGTGTCAGCTCCTTGATGGTCATGAAGGGCCGCATACCACAGTGAAAAAGCATGCGGCAGTGCAAACACCGCAATGCACCCTGAAACAAAGGATAGCGCGCGTCGCAACCGCATCGCATAAGGGGTTGCGACAATGGATTGACAGGCGGTTGCGACTCACTGTACGTCTTGCCGACAATCCGCATCGAAACAGGTGGAGGTCAGGCGATGGCGAGCACGACTATCGGCGTTAAGATCGACGACGGACTGCGCGCCCGTCTCAAATCGGCCGCCGAGGCCATGGGCCGTTCGCCGCACTGGCTGATCAAGCAATCCATCCTGTCCGTCCTGGAGCGGATCGAACGGGGCGACGGCGTCGACGACCTGCTGGGCGATGCCCGCGCCGATGTCGGCCTGCTGGAGAGCGGCGGCACCGGCCAGCCGCCCGACGCGCCGTTCCAGCCTTTCCTGGAATTCGCCCAGAACGTCCAGCCGCAAAGCGTGCTGCGCGCCAAGATCACCAGCGCCTACCGTAGGCCGGAGCCGGAATGCCTGCCCCTGCTCCTGTCGGAGGCAACCCTTCCCGCCCCGGTCACCAAGGCCGCGACCGATCTTGCCCGCAAGCTGACCGAGGCTTTGCGCGGCAAATCCCGCTCCGGCGGGGTCGAGGGCCTGATCCACGAATACTCGCTGTCCAGCCAGGAAGGTGTCGCGCTGATGTGCCTCGCGGAAGCGCTGCTGCGCATCCCCGACCGCGCCACCCGCGACGCGCTGATCCGCGACAAGATCGGCGTCGGCGACTGGAGTTCCCATCTGGGCCACAGCCCGTCCCTGTTCGTCAATGCCGCCACCTGGGGCCTGGTCGTCACCGGCCGCCTGACCTCGACCACCAGCGAGGCGAACCTGTCCTCCGCTCTCACCCGCCTGATCGCGCGCGGCGGCGAGCCGGTGATCCGCAAGGGCGTCGATATCGCGATGCGGATGATGGGCGAACAGTTCGTCACCGGCCAGACCATCGCGGAAGCGCTGGCCAACAGCCGCCGGATGGAGGCCAAGGGCTTCCGCTACTCCTACGACATGCTGGGCGAGGCCGCCGTCACCGCCGCCGACGCCGACCGCTACTACCGCGAATACGAGCAGGCGATCCACGCCATCGGCCGCGCCGCCGACCGGCGCGGGATCTACGAAGGCCCCGGCATCTCGGTCAAGCTGTCGGCGCTGCACCCCCGCTACTCGCGCGCCCAGCAGGAGCGCGCGATGACCGAACTGCTCCCCCGCCTCAAGGCCCTGGCCGTCCTCGCCCGCACCTACGACATCGGTCTCAACATCGACGCGGAGGAAGCCTATCGGCTGGAACTCTCGCTCGACCTGCTGGAGCAGCTCTGCTTCGATCCCGATCTGGCGGGATGGAACGGCATCGGCTTCGTCGTGCAGGCCTATCAGAAACGCGCACCCTTCGTACTCGACTACATCATCGATCTCGGCCGCCGCAGCGGACACCGGCTGATGATCCGGCTGGTCAAGGGCGCCTATTGGGACAGCGAGATCAAGCGCGCCCAGGTCGAGGGCCTGGAAGGCTTCCCCGTCTTCACCCGCAAGGTCCACACCGACGTCTCCTACATCGCCTGCGCCCGCAAGCTGCTGGCGGCCCCCGACGCCGTCTTCCCGCAGTTCGCGACCCACAACGCCTATACGCTGTCGGTCATCCACGCGATGGCGGGCGGCAACTATCATGCCGGCCAGTACGAGTTCCAGTGCCTGCACGGCATGGGCGAGCCGCTGTACGAGGAAGTCGTCGGCAAGGGCAAGCTGAACCGGCCGTGCCGGATCTACGCCCCCGTCGGCACCCACGAGACCCTGCTGGCCTACCTTGTCCGCCGCCTGCTGGAGAACGGCGCCAATACCTCCTTCGTCAACCAGATCGCCGACCCCAACGTGCCCGTAGACAAGCTGATCGCCGACCCGGTCGCCGTCGCGAAGACGATCGAGCCGGTCGGAGCGCCGCACCCGAAGATCGCCCTGCCCCGCGACCTGTTCAACGGCGAGCGGGAGAACTCCGCAGGTCTCGACCTGACCAACGAACAGCGTCTGGCCTCCCTCTCCGCTGCCCTGCTCGCGAGTGCCGAGACCCGCTATCAGGCGGTGCCGCTGCTGGCCGACGGTTCCCGGACCGGCGAGGCGCGCGCGGTCGTGAACCCTGCCGACCACCGCGACACCGTCGGTTCCGTGACCGACGCCTCGCCCGAACAGATCGACGCCGCTCTGGCCTTCGCCGCGACATCCGGAGCCGTCTGGGCCGCCACGCCGCCGGACCAGCGCGCCGCCTGCCTGCTGCGGGCCGCCGACCTGATGGAAGCGCGCATGTCGTCCCTGCTCGGCCTGATCGTGCGGGAAGCCGGCAAATCGCTGTCCAACGCCATCGCCGAAGTGCGCGAGGCGGTTGATTTCCTGCGGTACTACGCGACCCAGGTCCGCAGCGACTTCAACAACGACACCCATCGCCCGCTCGGTCCCGTCGTCTGCATCAGCCCGTGGAACTTCCCGCTGGCGATCTTCACCGGGCAGGTCGCCGCGGCCCTGGCCGCCGGCAACCCCGTGCTCGCCAAGCCTGCCGAGGAAACCCCGCTGATCGCGGCGCAGGCCGTCGATATCCTGCTCGAAGCCGGCATCCCGCCCGCCGCCCTGCAACTCCTCCCCGGAGCGGGCGAGACCGGCGCCAGGCTGGTGGCGTCGCCCCACACCCAGGTGGTGATGTTCACCGGCTCGACCGACGTCGCCCGCCTGATCCAGCGCCAGCTGGCCGACCGCCTCAACCCGCAGGGCCAGCCGATCCCGCTGATCGCGGAAACCGGCGGCCAGAACGCGCTGATCGTGGACTCCTCCGCCTTGCCGGAGCAGGTCGTCGGCGATGTGCTGATGTCGGCCTTCGACAGCGCCGGCCAGCGCTGCTCGGCGCTTCGCCTGCTCTGCGTGCAGGACGACGTGGCCGACCGCGTCTTCACGATGCTGGACGGGGCGCTGGCGGAATTGGTCACGGGGTCTCCAGACCACCTGTCCACCGATGTCGGCCCGGTGATATCCGCTGAGGCGCGGGACCGTATCCGCGACCACGTCGAGGCGATGAGGGCCAAGGGATTCGAAGTCAGGGAACTGCCGCTGCCGCCCGGCACGAAGCACGGCACCTTCGTCGCCCCGACGGTGATCGAGATCGGCAAGGTCTCCGATCTGACGCAGGAAGTCTTCGGTCCCGTCCTCCACATCCTGCGCTACCGGCGCAACAAGCTGGAAAGCCTGATAGACGGCATCAACGCGACCGGCTACGGCCTGACCTTCGGCGTCCACAGCCGGATCGACGAAACCATCGCCCGCGTCAGCGAGCGCATCGGCGCCGGCAACATCTACGTCAACCGCAACCTGATCGGCGCCGTCGTCGGCGTGCAGCCCTTCGGCGGCCACGGCCTGTCGGGAACCGGACCGAAAGCCGGCGGGCCGCTGTACCTGTCGCGCCTGCTCTCCGTTTCTCCGCCGGTGCCGCCGGCGCTGCGCCCGGCGCCGGAGAAGCGCCCGGCGGCGGCCGAGGCTTTCGCCGAGTGGCTGGACTCTCGCGGCCTTGCCCGCGAAGCGGAGCGCTGCCGCGCCTATATCGAGCGCTCCCCCGCCGGAACGGTCGCAGCATTGCCCGGTCCGGTCGGAGAGCGTAACCTTTACCGGGTCCACGCACGCGGCACCGTCCTGTGCCTGGCCCAGACCGAAACGGGCCTGCTGCTCCAGGTCGGAGCGGCGCTGGCGACCGGCAACAAGGCGCTGTTCCCAGCGGGCAGCGCCCTGGCCGGCCTGCCGAAGCCGCTGCAAGGCCATATCCAGACGACACCGGACTGGACCACCGGACCCGGCTTCCAGTCCGTCCTGTTCGAGGGCGACAGCGATGCCCTGCGCGACCTGAACCGGCAGCTGGCCGCCCGTCCCGGCCCGATCGTCGCCGCCCAGGGCATCAACCGCGACGCCCTGGCCTCCGGCGCGCAGGACTACGCGCTGGTCCCGCTGGTCGAGGAACAGTCCGTCAGCACCGACACGGCGGCTGCCGGAGGCAACGCCAGCCTGATGTCGATCGGGTAGGCGCTATACTGGAGCCGGAGAGTTCCGGCTCCGGCTCCGGTATCAATCCAGTATTTCCAGCGGCGTGCTGCGGCCGAACCGGAGCGGGGCGACGTCCCGTGGGGCGGCCCAGCGCACCGCGTTGGCGATGACGCGCTGGACGTTGGCGTCGTGGTAGGTCGGATAGGTCTCGTGACCGGGGCGGAAATAGAAGATCCGGCCGAGGCCGCGCGTGTAGCAGCAGCCGCTGCGGAAGACTTCGCCGCCCTGGAACCAGCTTACGAAGACCAGTTCGTCCGGCGCCGGGATGTCGAAAGGCTCGCCGTACATTTCTTCCGGCTTCAGGTCGAAGTGTTCCGGCAGTCCCTCGGCGATCGGATGGCCGCGGGCGATGGTCCAGATCCGCTCCCGCTCGCCGGCGACCCGGTGCTTCAGGTTGCAGGTCGTCCCCATCAGGCGGTTGAATATCTTCGAGAAATGCGAGGAATGCAGGGGGATCAGACCCATCCCGGCCCATACCCGCGCCTGGACCCTGTCGACGACGGCGTCGTCCACCTGACGGTGCAGACGGTGGCCCCACCAGAGAAGGACGTCGGTCCCGGCAAGGACATCCTCGGTCAGTCCATGCTCCGGCTGGTCCTGAGTGGCGGTGCGGACCGTAAATCCGCCGGCGCGCAGGGGAGCCGCCAGGGCTTCGTGGATGCCGTCGGGATATATCGCCTGCACGTCGGCCTGGGTGCGTTCGTGCAGGTTCTCGTTCCAGACAGTTACGCGAATGGGGTTAACGCTCATGTATTCCCTCCACATCTGCGCAGTCCCGGCAAGCGGAACCAAACAACCGGCTGGCGGTTGCACGTCCGACCGAACCAATTACCAGAAATATAGCGGATCAGGAGATCGCACGATGGGGCTGTTCAGGCACCGTCCGAAGCCCGTCGGCCATTTGCGCAAGGACGCAAGGACGCCGAACGGAACGATCTGGACGTGCTTCGCCACGCCGGAAGAGGAAGAGGCGCTGGAAGAACCGGAAATACTGGATCAGGACCGCCTGCTGAATGCCGGTGACGTCGTCAACGTCAAACCCTGCAAGAGCCGCCGGCGCTTCAGCGTGCGGGTCAGGAACCGTCAGGACAGCATCGTATCGATCTCGAGGATTCGCTGACCGGCGCGAAGATGGCCTAGCCGGCGTCCGCCTCGACCGCGTCGACGAGTTTCCGGACATCGGCGATCGTCCGGTCGTAGTCGGCCTTGGCCGCCTTGGACGGGGTCGAGTCCTGAAATTCCTTCAGTTTGTCGATGTAGTCCTTGAGCGCCGCGGCGACATGCCCGCGCAGCTCGCCTTCGACATGCACGGTGGCCATGGCGGCCTTACCCGACGGCGATGAGAAGCAGCACGATCGAGGTGACGATCGATACCAGGACGATGGTGTGGTGGGTATTGCTTTCCATGGGCTTGCTGCTCCAGCTTTGAGGTGAAAGGTCCTGTAAGATTACAGGTTGCTGGAGTCAAGCTTCGGCTGCAAGGGTTTGTTCCGGCGAAACAAAGCGTTTTCGGGATAAGGTTCGGGAACAAGGGCCGGCCTCCCGATGGCGGGAGGCCGGCCCAGCCCGTAAGTCTTGCCGGTAGGCCTTAGTAGTCTTCGCCGCCCCGTGAGGCGGAGGAGTTGGTGTCCTGCTTGTCCACGACCAGCGCCTCGGTCGTGATCATCAGGCCGGCGATGGAGGCCGCATCCTGAAGGGCGATGCGGACGACCTTGGTCGGATCGATGATGCCGGCCTTCAGCAGGTCCGTGAACTCGCCCTTCTGGGCATCGTAGCCGTAGTCGATGCTTTCGGAGTCGAGCAGCTTGCCCACGACGACCGAACCGTCGGCTCCGGAGTTCTCGGCGATCTGCCAGACCGGAGCGCGGAGCGCCCGACGGACGATGTCGATGCCGACCCGTTCGTCGGCGTTGACCGGCACGATGGCGTCGATGGCGCGGGTGGCGTAGAGCAGCGTGACGCCGCCGCCGGGGACGACGCCTTCCTGGATCGCGGCGCGGGTCGCGTGCACGGCGTCGTCGACGCGGTCCTTGCGCTCCTTGACCTCGACCTCGGTTGCGCCGCCGACGCGGATGATGGCGACTCCGCCAGTCATCTTGGCCAGCCGTTCCTGAAGCTTCTCCGTCTCGTAGTCGGAGGTCGCTTCCTCGATCTGAGCCTTGATGCGCGCGACCCGGCCGGCAATGGCCTCCGCGTCGCCGGCGCCGTCGACGATCGTGGTGTTCTCCTTGCTGATGATGACCTTGCGGGCCGAGCCGAGAGAGTCCAGCGTGACCGTTTCCAGCTTGATGCCGAGATCTTCGGCGATCACCTGGCCGTTGGTCAGGATCGCGATGTCCTCGAGGATGGCCTTGCGCCGCTCGCCGAAGCCGGGAGCCTTGACCGCCGCGACCTTAAGGCCGCCGCGCAGCTTGTTGACGACCAGGGTCGCCAATGCCTCGCCCTCGATATCCTCGGCGACGATCAGCAGCGGACGGCCGCTCTGCACCACGGCTTCGAGCAGCGGCAGGATCGTCTGGAGACCGGACAGCTTCTTCTCGTGCAGCAGGATGTACGGGTTCTCGAGTTCGACGACCATCTTCTCGGCATTGGTCACGAAGTAGGCCGAGAGGTAGCCGCGGTCGAACTGGAGGCCTTCAACCACGTCGAGTTCGGTCTCCAGGCTCTTCGCCTCTTCGACCGTGATGACGCCGTCGTTACCGACCTTGGCGACGGCCCGGGCGATGATGTCGCCGATCAGGGTGTCGCCGTTGGCAGAGATGGTGCCGACCTGAGCGATCTCCTCGTTGGTCGAGATCTTCTTGGAGCGGGCGTTGATGTTCTCGATCACGGCCGCGACGGCACGGTCGATGCCGCGCTTCAGGTCGAGCGGGTTGAGGCCGGCGGCGACCGCCTTGGAGCCTTCCCGGACGATGGCCTGGGCCAGCACGGTGGCCGTGGTGGTGCCGTCGCCGGCGAGGTCGTTGGTCTTGGTCGCGACCTGGCGCAGCAGCTGCGCGCCCAGGTTCTCGAACCGGTCGGACAGCTCGATCTCCTTGGCGACGGTGACGCCGTCCTTGGTGATCCGGGGAGCGCCGTAGCCCTTGTCGATCAGGACGTTGCGGCCCTTGGGGCCGAGCGTCACCTTGACGGAATTGGCGAGGATGTCGACGCCGCGCAGGAACTTGTCGCGCGCGTCGGTCGAGAACTTGACGTCTTTGGCAGCCATGTCTTGAATCCTTGAAGTATAACTGATCGAAAAACGACTTAGGCGGCGGCTGTTTCGAGCACGCCGATGATGTCGGATTCCTTCATGACCAGGAAATCGGCGCCGTCGATCTTGATCTCGCTGCCCGACCACTTGCCGAAGATCACGCGGTCGCCGGCCTTGACGTCGGGTGCGTGGAGGTGGCCCTGGGCGTCGCGGACACCCGGACCGACGGCGATCACCTCGCCCTCCTGCGGCTTTTCCTTGGCCGTGTCGGGAATGATGATTCCGCCCTTGGTCTTGGCTTCCTGCTCGATGCGGCGGACGACGACGCGGTCGTGCAAAGGTCTGAACGACATGAATGGCTCCTTTGAAAATCGCTGTGCGGTCAATCGTTTCAGGGAGCGCCTGTTAGCGCTCAAACCGGACGAGTGCTAACGCCAAGCTTTAGGCCACTTTTTTATAAACTTCCAGTTAATAAACCAAGCCGCTTGAAGATGTCATTATGCGGACATGGAAAAGGGTGCGGACCGGAGGCCCGCACCCTTTCCCGAGATCTACCCGTCGGCAGACGAGTCTGCCATGGCAGACGAGCGGAAAGCTTACAGCGCTTCGATGCTGACGGCTTCCAGACCCTTCTGGCCCTGCTGGACCTTCATGCGGACGCGCTGGTTCTCGGCCAGCGGACCGGTGCCCGAACGCTCGACCGCGGTGACGTGGACGAAAACGTCCTTGCCGCCGTTGTCCGGTGTGACGAAGCCGAAGCCCTTGGTGGTGTTGAACCACTTGACGGTGCCTTCGACCTCTTCCGAGGGGCCGGCACTGGCGCCACGGTCGTAGCCGCCACCGCCGCCGTAGCCGCGGTCGCTGCCACCGCCGTAACCGCCGCCGCCACCACCGTAGCCGCCGCGATCGTTGCCGTAGCCGCGGTCGTTGCCGCCGCCGTAACCGCCGCCGCCGTAGCCACGGTCGTTACCGCCGCCGTAGCCGCCGCGGTCGTTGCCGTAACCGCCGCGATCGTTGCCGCCGCCGTAGCCACCGCGGTCGTTGCCGCCGCCGTAGCCGCCGCGGTCGTTGCCATAGGGGCTGCGGGGAGCCGCACCGGCACGCGGGGCGGGACGAGCCGCGTCATCGCGACGCGGACGGGGGGAAGCGGTCGAGACATCCACATCGTAGATTCGGCTGACCTGATTACCCTTCTGGCTCTGGACCAGATCGACGACGACGGTCGTGCCTTCCGGCAGACGGTCGTGCCCGACCGCCGTCACGGCGGAAGCGGGCAGGAAAGCGTCGGGTGAACCATCTTCAGGTGCTACAAAACCGAAACCCTTGTTCGGGTCGAACCACTTGACTGTCGCCTTGATCTTTTCGGCGACGGGAGTTTGCTGCTGGAAGGAGTGACGCGGGGCGTTGAAGCGCATGGGAAAGCCGATCCGTGGAGTCTCGATGAACACGTCTTGTCAACAAGACACGTCAAGGTGGCCATGGTCGCCCATGTCCCAAGGGTCTGCCGTCGCTTCCCCACCCGTGTCATGCCCCGCAGCAAAACGCGCCTACAACCAAAATTACATTTACAAGCGCCGCCTACGGAAAAACTCCTTCAGCAGCTCCGCCGCCCGACGCTCCTCCAGCCCTCCATAGATTTCGGGAGCGTGGTGGCAAGTCGCCTGGTGGAAGAAGCGGGGCCCATGTTCGACCCCGCCGCCTTTTACATCATAGGCCCCAAAGTACACTCTGCGCAACCGAGCAAAACTGATTGCCGCAGCACACATTCCGCATGGCTCCAAAGTCACGTATAAGTCACAGTCCGGCAGCCTCGGTTCCCCCCGTCCGGCACAGGCCTCGCGAATCGCCAGGACCTCCGCGTGGGCGGTCGGATCGGCCAGTTCCTCGGTGCGGTTTCCAGCCGCAGCAAGGACCTTTCCGGTAGCGGAATCCACGATGACGGCGCCCACGGGAACCTCGCCGCGTCCGGCGGCGGCTTCCGCCTGCGCCAGGGCCAGTTCCATGGGTGGCGTCGCCGCCCCGGTCTTCAACATTTCGCCTCCAAGATGACGGCATGGTTGTGCTGCGCCCGGAAGAACGTCAAGCAGCGGATGCCAACTTGTCGCACCCGCAAGCGCATGATTGCAAGACCGGCTTCCGCACCATCATGCTTGGTTCCCCAACCATCCCTTGGCCAACCATCCCTCGAACGGAGCATTCCTTCCATGAGCGATCACACTTACCAGAAGATCGAGATCGTCGGCTCCTCCCCCACCAGCATCGAGGACGCGATCCAGGGCGCCGTCGCGCGGGCGGCGAAGATGCAGGGCAACATGAACTGGTTCGAGGTCGTCGAGACGCGCAGCCATATCTCAAACGGCAAGGTGGCGCATTACCAGGTGGTGCTGAAGGTCGGGTTCCGCCTGGAAGACTGATCGGGAAGATTTGAACTCCTGAAACTTCGTCC
>NZ_JCACHA010000726.1:0-10872 GCF_059503625.1 Skermanella sp. | reverse complement strand
AGCCTTGGCGCCGCGTTCGAGGCCGGTGCCATGGGATACCTGATCAAGTCGATCTCCCAGGAAGCGCTGTTCGAGTCGATCATGCTGGTGATCCTCGGCGAGAAGGTGTTCCCCGCCCAGCTGGCCGACCTGCTGGTGGAGAAGACGCCGCATGCCCTCGATCCCGGTCTTGCGGAGCGGCGCCGGGCGCTGACCGCCAAGGAGTTGCAGGTGATGGGCTATGTCAAGCTCGGCTACAGCAACAAGCAGATCGCGCGCGTCCTCGGAATTGCAGACATCACCGTCCGGCTCCACATAAACAATGCGTTCCGCAAGATGAACGTGAAGAACCGGATACAGGGCGCCCTGTGGATGATCGAGCACGAGTCCGAACTGGGCGGCGGTTCCGAAAAGCAGCAGATCACTCAGTAGCAGGCATGGGCGATGAATGCGGACTCAACCGATTTATCGAAACAGATCATAGCACGCGGCATCGCCACGCACCTGTGGATCGCAAGCCCTGAGGGGCGGCTGGAATACTGCAACAGCGGCTGGTGCGACTTCGCCGGACGGTCTAGCGAGGACATGCTGGTCGAGGGCTGGCCGGGATTGATCCATCCCGACGACCTGCGGGACTTCGTCCGGGACTGGCGCGAGGTCCGCGCCGCGCGGCAAGTGTTCGAACACGAATGCCGGCTGATGGGTGCGGACGGCGCGGCGCGGCGGTTCTTCATCAGGGCGGAACCGCTGCTGGACGGACACGGGAAGGTCGCCAACTGGCATGGGCTGAACACCGCCCTTCCGGAGCCCCGCGATGCCGGAGACCAGGATTCCGATAACGCCGCGGAAACCACCGTCGAAGCCGTCGAGACGATCGCGCGGGTTCGGTCACGCATGACGGCCTCCGCCAACCACGATCTCCGCCAGCCGCTGACGGCGCTTTCCTTCCTCGCGGAGTCCCTGGCGAAGCGGCTGCACGACCCGATCTCGCGCGACCTGCTGGCATCCATGGGACGCGCCATCCAGTCGATGCGGAACGTCGTGGACGGGCAGCTCTATTTCGATCAGGTGGATTCGGGCCGGGTCGAACCGTCGCTGGTCGATCATCACGTCAACGCGTCGCTGATCGGTCTGGCGAGCGAATTCAATACCATGGCGGAGCGCAAGGGACTGGGCTTCGTCCTGCACCCGAGTTCGGCCTGTATCCGCACCGATCCGGCCCTGCTCGACACGATCCTCAAGAACCTGGTGTCCAACGCGCTCCGATACACGGTCGAGGGGCGTGTGGTGGTCGGGTGCCGGCGTCAGGGCGAATGGCTGCGGATCGAGATACACGACACCGGGCGCGGTATCGCGGCCGACGAACTGGGCCTGATCTGGCAGGACTTCTTCCGCAGCTCCCGGAGCGTCCAGGAATATCCCGGCGGGTTCGGGCTCGGTCTTTCCATCGTGAAGCGGCTGGCGGACCAGCTTGGGCACGGTGTCGAGGTCCGCACCAAGCCGGGGTGCGGCTCCTGCTTCTCGATCAAGGTTCCGCTGGCGAACCGCGAGCTTTCAGCGCCTCAGGCGGAAAAGAGCGCCGCCGTCGACCGGCCGTTCGAGGGAATGAGGGTGCTGCTGCTCGACCGGGACGCGGCGACCGCCAATTCCGTCCGGCTGCTGGTGGAGGACTGGGGAGGCTCGGTCCAACTGATGCCGTCGGCGGAAGATGCGGCGGATCTGCTTGGGAAGGCCGGAGCCTTGCCGCATGCCGTTCTGGCCGATCTGCGGTTCGGCGGCGCCTCCGGCGGGATCGTCGCGATGCGCCAGTTGCTGGCGCGATCGGAACAGCCGATCCGGGGCATCATCCTGGTGGAAGAGAACACCCCTGTCCGTGAGCGCGAAATCGCCCTGGCAGGTTACAGGATGGTCGCGAAGCCGATAGCGCCCGATGCGCTGTTCCACGCGCTCCAGTGACCGACGCGTAAAGGAAGCTGACAGACCGGACGCCAACCCATTGAGATAGCTGAAGGGACGTATCCCACACGCTCCTTCGAGGCGTCAAACCGGCTGACACATTGGGGTTAACCGATAGGCTCAGAAGACGGCGGAGCCCGGCGTTGCTACTGTCCCGCGATCAAGCGACGGACAGAGAATGCAGCTCAGCCAGACGTTGATCGGTGCTGCGACCCATGGGCTTGCGGCGCTCACTTATCTGATCCTGACAGCACTGTTGGCCGCCACGTGGCAGCGGAGCCGCCACGGCGCTGCATTGATCGCGGCGACCCTGCTGACGGCGGCCTGGGCCGGCGCAGAAGCCGCGGGTCTGCGGCCGGAGATCGCGCAAACCCTGCTGCTGCTGCGCTCCGGCGCCTGGGCGCTGTTCCTGCTGGTGGTGCTGCGCCAAGTCACCCATGGCGACGCCAAGGGCTTCTGGCGCAACACGGTCGCTGCCGTGGCCGCCGGAGTGGTGGTGCTGGGCATAACGGATACCTGGATTCCCCTGCCGCTCAACCGGTTCGTCCCGGTTCCGCTGGTGGCGGGGCTGGCGCTGGCGGTGCTGGGACTGCTGCTGATCGAGAACCTGTTCTCCTTCACCCGCGACAGCGCGCGGTGGACGTTCAAGCACCTGCTGATCGGGCTGGGCGGGCTGTTTGCCTTCGACCTGTTCCTGTACAGTGGGGCGCTGCTGCTGGCGCGCACCGACCCGATGACGCTGACAGCGCGGCCGCTGGTCCAGATACTCGCCGTGCCTTTCCTGCTGGTGTCGGCCGCCCGCATCCGGACGCTGTCGTTCGACGTGACGATATCGCGCGAGACGGTGCTGCACACGACGGCGCTGGTCGGCAGCGGGGTATACCTGCTGGGAGTAGCGGCGATCGGCTATCTGCTGCGGGAAACCAGCATGACGCTGGGGCCGCTGGTGCAGATGCTGTTCTTCGTCGGCGCCGTGATGGTGCTGGCGGTGCTGCTGCTGTCGGGCGAGTTGCGTGCCCGCGCCCGCATGCTGATTTCCCGCAACTTCTTCACCTTCACCTACGACTACCGGCGGGAATGGCTGCGGTTCATCCGGACGCTGTCGGACAGCGCGTCCCAGACCAGCCTGCACGAGCGCGCGGTAAGGGCCATGGCCGACGTGTTCGAGTGCAGCAGCGGGGCGCTGTTCCTGCGCGGACGCGGCAATATCTTCGCGATGGCGGGGCGCTACAACTGGTCGGGGGCGGCCGGCATGCTGGCGCTGCCGAATGCGCTGACGGAGCGGCTGAGCGAACGGCGCGTCGTGCTGAACCTGCGCGACGGGCTGGATCTCTCCGGCGATCCTGCGGAGCAGGCGGTGCTGGGTTGGCTCCGCCGGCTGAACGCGCCGTGGCTTCTGGTGCCGCTGCGGCTGCGCGACGAGATCGTCGGCGCCATCGTGCTGAGCGAGCCCCGCGTCCCCCGCGCGCTGACCTGGGAGGACGAGGACCTGCTGGAGATCCTGGGCGTCCAGATCGGCAGCTACATCGCCGAGGAGCAGGCCAGCCGCGCCCTGTTCGAGGCGCAGCGGTTCGAGCGGCTGGGCCAGTCGTTCAGCTTCGTCGCCCACGATCTCAAAAACATGGTCAGCCAGCTATCGCTGGTCCTTCAGCATGCCGAGCGCCACGGCGGCAACCCGGAATTCCAGCGCGACACGCTGGAAACCATCGGAGATTCGGTCGAGCGGATGCGGGCGCTGCTGGGCCGGCTGAAGGAGCGGAGCGAGGCCGGCGTGCAGGAACCCGCCGGCGCGGCTGATCTGCACGGCATGCTGGCCGAGGTGGTCGAGCCCAGGCGCGCCGCCCTGCCCGGCCTGGGCTTCGGGCGGATCGATCCCGGCGTCGCCGTGGCGGTCGACCGGCTGGGCTTCACCGCCGCCGTCGAGAACCTGGTGCAGAACGCCATCGACGCGGCGCGCGGGCGGATCACGGTATCCGGCTTCGCGGAGAACGGCCACGCGGTGGTCGAGGTCACCGACGACGGTCCCGGCATGACCGACGCCTTCGTACGGGACCACCTGTTCCGGCCCTTCGCCTCGACCAAGAGCACCGGCTACGGCATCGGCATGTACCAGACCCGCGACCTGATCGAGCGCTGGGGCGGGCATCTGGAGATCGAGAGCGAGGTCGGGACCGGCACGACCGCGCGCGTGCTGATGCCGCTTGCAGAAACCCGTTCCGATGAACTGCAAGGGCAGGCCACCCCATGACAGGTACCCCATGACAGTTGCCCGCACCCTGCTGCTGGTCGATGACGATCCAGCCATCCTGCGCGGCCTGAAATGGTCGTTCGAGGACTGCGAGGTCCATACCGCGTCCGACCGGGAAAGCGCGCTGCGTCAGGTCAAGGCGGTACGGCCTTCGGTCGTGACGCTCGACCTGGGCCTGCCCCCCGCCCCCGACGACGCCGTGGAAGGGTTGCGCACCTTGGCCGAAATCCTGGCCGTGGCGCCGGAAACCAAGGTGATCGTGGTGACCGGCAACGAGGAGCGCGCCCATGCCGTACGGGCCATAGCGCTGGGCGCCTACGACTTCTACCAGAAGCCGATCGACGGGCAGGTCTTGAGCCTGATCGTCCGCCGGGCCTTCAACGTGTTCGACCTGGAAGCGGAGAACCGGCGGCTTCAGCAGAGCCGGGAGCCGAGCTTCCATGGCATCGTCACCAGCTCGGATGCGATGCTGTCGCTCTGCCGCACGGTGGAGAAGGTGGCGCCGACAGATATCAGCGTGCTGCTGCTGGGCGAGAGCGGCACCGGCAAGGAGCTGTTCGCCCGCGCGCTGCACAACCTGAGCCCTCGCCGGCGCGATCCCTTCGTCGCGATCAACTGCGCCGCGATCCCGGAAAACCTGCTGGAAAGCGAGCTGTTCGGCCACGAGCGCGGCGCCTTCACCGGGGCGGTGCGGCAGGTCAAGGGCAAGATCGAATCGGCGCAGAAAGGCACCCTGTTCCTGGACGAGATCGGCGACATGCCGATGAGCCTCCAGGTCAAGCTGCTGCGCTTCATCCAGGAACGGGTGATCGAGCGGGTCGGTGGGCGGGAAACGATCCCGGTCGATGTCCGGATCGTCTGCGCCACCCATCAGGACCTGGAAGCGCGCATCCGGACCGGCGGGTTCCGCGAGGACCTGTTCTACCGGATCGGCGAGATGGCGCTGAACATCCCGCCGCTGCGGGACCGCAACGACGACTGCGTCGTGCTGGCCCGCCACCTGATCGACAAATTCTCCGCCGATCATGGCCGCCGCCGGCTTCAGCTCGCTCCCGACGCGCTGGCGGCGCTTCGAAGCCACACCTGGGCCGGCAATGTCCGCGAACTGGAGAACCGAATCAAGCGCGCCGTCATCCTGACCGAGGGCCAGAGCATCACCGCAGCCCATATGGGGCTGGCGGCTCCGCCCGGTTCGGAGGAACCCGAAGCGGCGGCAACCCTTCAGGAGGCGCGCGACGAGGCCGAGAGGAAAGCGCTTTCCAGCGCCTTGGCTCTGTCCGCCGGCAACCTTTCCGCGGCGGCCAAGATCCTGGGGGTCAGCCGCCCGACCGTCTACAGCCTGCTCAAGCAGCACAACGTCAACCCGCCGTCATGAACGGCGCGGCCCGCCCAGTCCTTCGAGGAGTCCTTCCATGAACCAGCATCGGCCCGCGACATCGAGGTTCCGGCACTTGCTGGCAGCGTCGTCCCTGATCGCCTTGGCCACGTGCTTCACGGCCTTCACGCCGGCCAATGCCGACACCCAGCAGTCGCAGCGCTTCTACAACGAGGGCGTCCAGCAGCTTCAGTCCGGCAACGCCAGCGCTGCGGTGATCCAGTTGCGGAACGCGATCCAGCAGGACCCCGCCAACCTGAAGGCGCGCCAGTTGCTGGGACAGCTTTACCTGCGGACGGGCGACGCTGTCTCCGCCGAGAAGGAGTTGCGGCGGGTGTTCGAGGCGCAGCGCGGCGACGAGGTCGAGTTGCACCTGGCGCAGGCGCTGATGATGCAGCGGCGCTACGGCGACGTCTTCTCCGTCCTGTCGCCGCAGGGCGCTACCCCGGAACTGACGCAGGCCAAGCTGGTCATGAGCGGTCAGGCCTATATGGGTACCGGCCAGATCGACGACGCGGAGAACCAGTTCCGCGCCGCTCTGGAAACGGCGCCGAACCTTGCCGAGGCGAAGCTTGGCCTTGCCCGGATCGACGCGCTGCGCAACCGGACCGACGAGGCGCGGCGGAGCGTGGACGAGGTGCTCGCCACCTCTCCCGACAATCTGGAGGCGCTGCTGCTGTCGGCCGACATCGCCTTTGCCGGCCAGCGGGCGGACGACGCGCTGGCGAGCCTCAACCGCGCCGCGGCGCTGTCGCCCGACAACCCGCGCGTGCTGCTGCCGCGTGCGCGGGTGCGGCTTCAGACCGGCTCGATCAACGAGGCGGAGAAGGATGTCAGCCGCGTGCTGGAACGGGCGCCGCGCGACGTCATGGCAAGGTACATGAAGGCGTCTATCCAGCTCATCCGGGGAGACGCCAATGCGGCACGCACGACCTTCCAGCCGATCGAGGGAGCGCTGGCGGACTATCCCCCCGCCTTGCTGCTGAGCAGCCTGATCAAGTTCAACACGGGCCAGTACGCCCAGGCCGAGGCGTCGATCAACCGGTTCCTGGCGGTGGCGCCCGGCCATGTGCCGGCGCGCCGGACGCTGGCGGCGATCCAGCTGCGCTCCAACAATACCCTGAGCGCCATCGAAGCGCTGAAGCCGCTGGTGGCGGACCATCTGGACGACCTGATCGCCCGGCAGATGCTGGCGGGCGCCTATCTGCGCCAGGGCGACATGGGCAACGCCACGGCGATGTTCGAAGAACTGGCCAAGTCGCCCAACCGGGCGATGGCGGCGCGGGCCAGATCGACGCTGAGCCTGCTTCAGGCGGCGGATGCCGGATCGCGCGACATGCCGCCGGAAACGCGGCGGTCGGTGGCGCTCGTGCTCGACTATATCCGCAACGGCGAGTTCGCCAAGGCGCACGAGACGGTGGATAGTCTGAAGCAGGCGGATGCGGACAACCCGCAGCTCATCAGCCTGGAGGCCGCGATCTTCGCGGCCGAGGGCGACATGGGGACCGCGAAGTCGCGCCTTCAGGCCGCCAGCGCGCTCGACCCGTCGATGTCGGAGATCGCGAACAACCTCAACCTCGTCGATGCCCGCATGGGCAACCTGGACGCCGTCGAGAAGCGCCTGCGCGACGCCGTTTCGGCCAGTCCCGGCGACGAGCAGGCGGTCCTGCGGCTCGGCCAGTTCCTGGCGCAGAACCAGCGCCTGAACGAGGCGGAGGACACGCTGGAGAGCGCCGCGTCGCGCTATCCCAACTCGATCACGATCCGGCGCATCCTGGGCGAGCTGTACGAGCGGCGCGACGACAAGCCGAAGCTGCTGGAGACCGCCGGCCAGCTCCGGCAGATCGGCAATGCCCAGCCCGAAGCCCTGAAATTCGCGGCGGCGACATACAGGGCCGGCGGCGATCCGGCCAGGGCGGCGGATACCCTCCGGATCTATGTCAAGGCCAAGCCGGACGATGCCGAGGCGCAGATAGCGCTGGCCCAGAACCTGATCGCGGCCAACCGGGCGGAGGAGGCGCGTCCGGTGCTGGAAACCGTCAAGGCCAAGGACCCCGCCAGCGCCGTGGCGACGCTGGGACTGGTCGATCTGGCACTGGCCCGCAACGATGCCGACGGCGCGCTGAAGCTGGCCGACGGCCTGCGTCAGGCCAACCCGATCGCGGCGGCCCAGCTGCGCAGCAGCATCCTGCTGCGCACCAACCGGGTGGACGAGGCGATCCGGGCGATGGAGCAGGCGCTTCAGGCGACGCCGGACCGGCAGCTGGCGCTCGGGCTTTACGGGCTACGCCGCGACAACGGCAGGATGGATCAGGCGGTATCCGGGCTTGAGGACTGGGTCAAACGCAACCCCGGCGACGTGGCGGCCCGTACCGTGCTGGCCGACACCTACCTGACGCGGCAGGACCTGAAGCAGGCGGAGATGCACTACGACATCCTGGTCCAGGCCCGGCCGGGCGATCCGGCATTGCTGAACAACGCCGCCTGGATCGCGCATGAACTGGGCAGCCCGCAAGCCCTGCAATACGCCCGCCGCGCCCATGCCGCCGCCCCGTCGGCTCCCGAGATCGCGGATACGCTGGGATGGATCCTCGTCCAGTCGGGCGAGACGGCGGAGGGAGTGGAACTGCTGCGAAGCGCCGCCGCCGGCGCGCCGTCGAACCCGGACGTGCAGTACCATCTGGCCTACGCGCTCCATGCAACCGGCGCCAAGGACGAGGCGCGGGAGATCCTGGAGAAGCTGGCCGCGGACGGCAAGCCGTTCCAGAGCCGCGAGGAAGCGGCCAAGTTGCTGGCGACGATCGGGAAGTAGGACGGGAGACCGGGTGAAACGGGTGCCGGGCCGAGGCCCGATCCCCTGTCCGGCTGTTCACTGCGTATAGGGCGTGATGAATTGAGCCGGCTCGATCCAGCCGAAGGTCTTGAGCTGGTTGCCGCGAAAGACGCACTCGAACTTGACGGGAACCGGCTCCTTGAACTGGTCGGGATCGGAGATCGTGCCGACGACCTGGACGATGTCCATGGGGAAAAGCGCCGGGGTGCCGGCCTGGGGCAGCCGTTCGATCCGCGCGTTGTCGATCGGACGCCAGGGCCAGACGGCCGAGGGCAGCTCGGCGCAGGCCTGGGCGGTAGTGGTGCTGGGGAACATCTCACAACCGCCGAGCGCCGTTGCGGCGGTCAGGAGGCAGGCGACGGTGAGGAGGGGGCGCATAGCGGTTTGCTCCGGATGATGAGACTGTTAAGCGTCGGGCGGGATCATAACCCGGTCTAGCCGCTGGATGAACATTGACGCGCCGGGGGACGCACGCCCCTGGCCCGCGCCGGCTGCTCGTCGCGGGCCAGACCGGCGTCGGTCCGGAGCATCTCGCGCACCGCCAGCGGGTCGCTCGTCGTGCCGCCAAGCTCACCGAAGAACCGGTCGCAGAAGGCTTCCACCCTGTCCATGAAGGTCCGCAGATCCTGCTTGGTCCGCACATAGGGCGTGTTTCCGGGCACCATCGACGGGCTGTGATACGACAGCATGAAGATGCGCTGGCCGCGCCGGATCATCGCCCGGACCAGTGCCATGTGCTGGGCGGGCGGGACTCCTTCCGGGGTCAGAATGATCCGGTCGATCAAGCCCAGCCGCGAGAGCACGCCGGGCAGCCGGCAGGCCTGCGCCAGCGGAGACTCGAGCGCCCCTTCGAGGCGAGGCCCCGAATCGGAGAGCAATCCCACATAGCCGCGGGTCAGCGGCAGTTCCAGCAGGCGGCCCGCCGGACCGATCCAGTAGGGCTGCGGAGCGACCCGGCGGAAGTCCGGGCCATGATGGGTCCGCAGGTCCGCTCCCGGCACGGCGCTGATATCGATCTGATAGCCAAGTTCCGTCAGCGTGCGGAAGGTCCTGGGACCGAGACCGTAGCGTCCGGCCTTGTAGATGCGCGGCGTCAGGCCCAACCCGTCCTCGATGGCATGGGTCAGCACGGACAGCTTGGCGCGTTCCAGATCGGGGGGGAGGTTGCCGGGGAAGGAGTTGCGCTCGCAGATTTCCTCGTCGAAGGGCGGATTGACCCACGGGTGAAGCTGGGTACCGATCAGGCAGGCGTCATCCTTGAGCAGGTCGCGGAGCGGTTCCAGCCCGTCGGGCTGGCTGGCGACCGGGTAATCGACGACATAGGTCGGACGGATGCCGTACTTCTCGAAGATGCGGTGCATGGGACCCTGGGCCGCCATGGAGCGTACGCTGTGGCGGTCCCGCGTGAATGGCCCCGACCAGTCGAACTCCTCCTCCGCGTCCACGACCACCAGCAAAACCGGGGGAAGATCGGGCGGCAGTCTGATTGGATTCCAGTCGTCCTCGAACAGGACCTTTTCTTTTTCCGCCCGCATTTTTCCGATTTCATCGCAAGTTGTACTGTAAGGCGTGCCGTTGGTCATCTTCTGGCGAAAGGCCGATCCGGTCATGGCTGAAGGCCGATATGGAGCGCCACCGCGGAGCCGATGCTGATGCCGAGCGCCGCCAGCGCCAGCAGGCCGGCGACCCAGTTGGGCACCAGACTGCGGCGCTGCCGAAGCAAGAGCGATTCAAGTTCGTCCTGGCGGGCGGCGATGGCGTCCAGGCGGTCCAGCACGGTCTTGTCCGCCGGACCGCCCCGCTCCCGGTCGGCTTCCAGACCCCGCAGCAGGCGGTCGACGCGGTCGGTCGTCGCCCGCATGCCCTGGGCGTGGTTGAGCACCAGCGAAGCCATGTCTTCCCGCTGGCGGGCGCTCAATTGCTCCAGGGTGCGGCTGAGTTCCGCCGCCAGCATGTCGCCGACCAGCCGGACCGCCGGCGTTCCCGCGTCGCCGCCCGCCCCGCCAACCGTCCCGCTGGCCGCATCGCCCACCGCACCGTTGCCGAGCCCCATGACGCGCGCCGTCACGATCTGCCCGGACAGGCTGCGCAGATCGGAAGCCATTTCCTCCAGCGACTTGTCCCTGACCGCCGAGTGTCCGTCTCCGCCCGTATGTGCCACCTCCCGCTCCTCCACGTCCTGGTGCAAGCCGGCATCCAGGTCTTGCCGAAGCCTATTCGCCCGGCTCATTCCGGAAACCGATCCAACCATGAGAACCTGCCCAGTTGCATGACGCGATAGCGGCTTATCCGCTGTCTTCCGAGGTATCCGAACCGACTCAACAGCATAAGCGGCACCGCCGCCACACCCAAGTAGTAGCGTTGGCACCGCCCGATGACATTGCGGCTAAGTTTTCTCGAATTCAGTGCCTGTCATGCAACAATCCATATGAAGTATCCACCTCACCATTGGCGTCATTGATGGTGCATTCCGGTTCCAGC
>NZ_JCACHA010000725.1:6053-10975 GCF_059503625.1 Skermanella sp. | reverse complement strand
TCGCGGCGGCGGAGATCGCCCAGCTCGACAGCCTGTACGCCCGGCGCGGCGGCGTGGCGCGGTTCGGCGACCTGGCGAAGACGTTCACCACGGCGAGCCGGCTGGAAGCGGGCTTCTGGGAGATGGGGCTGAAGCTGTTGCCGTAATGCCTGCCTCCACGTGAAATCCCGAGCGGCGGACTCTGATTAATTTGCCGTTTACCAAACTTGGGTCAGGCTGACGGCATCCTCCTCCCTCATGAGCGTCCCTCACATGAGCTTTCATGACCGGCCGATCGGCATCTTCGACAGCGGTGTCGGCGGCCTGACCGTCCTGCGTGCGTTGCGCGAGCGCCTGCCCGCCGAATCGCTGCTGTATCTCGGCGACACCGCCCGCCTGCCCTACGGCACCAAGAGCCCCGAGACGATCGCCCGCTACGCAGTCCAGGCGGCGGGACTGCTGGTCGAACGCGGCATCAAGCTGCTGGTCGTCGCCTGCAACACGGCATCGGCCCACGCGCTGGACGCCCTGCGCGACGCCTACCCCGATATCGAGGTAACGGGCGTGATCGAGCCCGGCGCGGAGGCCGCCTGCGCCGCGTCGGTTTCCGGACGGATCGCCGTGATCGCGACGGAAAGCACGGCTCGGGCCGGCGCCTACCAGCACGCGATCCACCGTATCAGGAGCGACGCCGAGGTGGTCACCCAGGCATGCTCCGTCTTCGTGGCGCTGGCGGAAGAAGGCTGGCTCGACGGCCCGGTGGCGCAAGCGGCGGCTCAGCGCTATCTGGCGCCGCTGTTCGGCGGATCGGGGGCCGGTCCCGATACGCTGGTGCTCGGCTGCACCCATTTCCCGCTGCTCAGCCCCGTGCTCAAGGGCATCGTCGGTCCGGACGTGAAACTGGTGGACAGCGCCGTCACGACAGCCGACGTCGTCGCCGGAATGCTGGAGCGCGCCGGAGTCGCCGCCGGAAACGGTTCGGTTCCCGGTCCGGCCCCCGCCCCGATCCGGCTGCTGGCGACCGACGCCCCGGACCGCTTCGCCCGCGTCGCCGCCAACTTCCTCCCCTTCCCCATCACGGCGGCGATGGTCGAGTTGGTCGATCTTCAGCAGCCGGGAGCGACTTCCCCATCAAAGGACACGACGAAGCTGGTACGGACATAACCGGCCGTTATCAGACGAAACAGACTTACTGCGGGAGCGCTCATGAAATGGGCATTTCCGATCATTGCAATATCGCGTGCGATATCTAATATCTACAGATGAGATTTATCCTCGACACAGCAACTATGGTGGCGGCAGTCCGCAGCGATGCTGGAGCTTCACGCCGCCTGCTGATCGCAGGGCTTGAACAGCGTCTGACACTGCTGGCGTCAGTTCCGCTGATGATCGAGTATGAGGCTGTGATGACCCGCCCAGGACATCTTGATGCAGCGCGATTGTCTGTCAAAGATATGAATGCCGTACTTGATGCCGTTGCAGCGGTAGCGGAACCGGTTCGTCTTGCCTTTTTATGGCGCCCTGCCGTCCGGGACCCTGATGACGATATGGTGCTGGAAGCGGCAGTGAATGGCCAAGCCGACGCTATCGTAACATTCAACGTGCGCGACTTTCGTAATTCGGCAGAAGGCTTCGGCATAAAGGTTTTGACGCCGGGTGAAGCAGTAAGGTTTCTGGAGGGTCAGTCATGAGAAAAAGCAATTTCGCTCTACGGCTCCAACCATCCCTTCTTGATGAGGCACGTAAAGTTGCCGAGAGCGAGGGTGTTGCATTAAATCAGTTGATCAACGTCGCTCTTGCCGAGAAGCTTTCAGCGCTCCGCACGGAGAGCTATTTTGCCGAGCGTGCCGCACGTGCCGATATTCCGAAAGCATTGGAAATTCTAAAACGTGCGGGTGTCGGCAATCCCCCGGTACCGGGGGATGATCTTTCCGGCCAAGGATGAAGCCCTGTAGAAAGCAGCCCCGGCATTTTCAGCTTCGGACTCGCCTTGACTTCGACGGGCGACCTGCCTATAACCCCGCTTCCGCCGGGCGGTGTGCCGTCCGGACCTTGGTTTTTGTGTTCACAGAGTTAAGGACCTGTCCGATGGCACGACGTTGCGCCGTGACCGGCAAGGGCGTGATGTTTGGCAACAACGTCAGCCACGCCAACAACAAGAATCGCCGCCGCTTCCACCCGAACCTGCAGGAAACTTCGTTGCTGAGCGACGCGCTGGGCGGAATGATCCGTCTGCGCCTGTCGACCAACGCCATCCGCTCGATCGAGCACAAGGGCGGCCTCGATGCCTTCCTGCTCGACGCCAAGGATGCGCAGTTGAGCCTCGAAGCGCGCCGCATCAAGCGCCGCATCGCCTCCAAGATCGAGAAGATCCAGGCAGCCGCCTGAACCCTCTCCCGATGGTGGACAGTTCGATGGATTGAAGCCGGACCCGCGACAGGCGGTCCGGCTTCAATGCTGTCTGGGGGATGGCTTCGGGCCAGGATCGGGGCGTTGCAGGCAGGCCGGAAGCGTTAACAACTGACTTCCTCACCAAGCCCCGGCGCGCTATTGTGTCGCGGATTTCTTCCAACGGCTTCGGCCCAACGGCTTCGGACAGTCCCGCCCATGCAGACCCACCCCGACTTTCCGAACCTGTTCATCCTGAACCACCCGCTGATCCAGCATAAGCTGAGCCATATGCGCGACCGGAACCGCTCCACCATGGGCTTCCGGGCGCTGCTGAAGGAAATAGCGCTGCTGATGGGCTACGAGATCACGCGCGATTTCCCCATGACGACCGAGCGGATCGAAACGCCGCTGGCCTCCATGGACGCGCCGGTACTGGCGGGTAAGAAGCTCGCCATCGTCCCGATCCTGCGGGCGGGGCTGGGCATGGCGCAGGGCCTTCATGAACTGGTGCCGTCGGCCCGCGAAGGGCATATCGGCCTCTACCGCGACCACGAGACCAAGCAGCCGGTCGAGTATCTGGTCAAGCTGCCGGAACCGGAAGGCCGCATCTTCGTGCTGGTCGATCCGATGCTGGCGACCGGCAATTCCGCCGCCTATGCCTGCGACGTGCTGAACCGGCACGGGGTCGAGGACCAGAACATCCGCTTCATGGCGCTGGTGGCGGCGCCCGAGGGCGTAGCCGTCTTCCAGAAGTCGCATCCGGACGTGAAGGTCTATACGGCGGCGCTGGACAGCCACCTGGACGAGAACGCCTATATCGTCCCCGGCCTGGGCGATGCCGGCGACCGGATGTTCGGCACCAAGTAACACTTTCCCGGATCGGGTTGCGTCCCCGGCATGGCGGGGTGCGGCAATCATGGTATTGCGACTGATTAGCAGCTTGTGGGACGATGCCCGTTCGCTATGTACGGTGCCAATCGTTTCAGCAAAGTCGACGCCTTGACCTTCCAGTCCCTGAGCACCGCCGCCGGCCGCGCCCGTCATCGCCTGATGCCAAGCGGCTGGACCATCGCCACCCTTGCCATCGCCTGCCTCGTGGCGATGCCGGTAATCGTGGTGCTGAGCCGCGTCCTGGTCCCGACGGACGGCGTGTGGTCGCACCTCGCCTCCACCGTGCTGCCCTATTACCTCGCCAATACGGCGCAGCTGGTGCTGGGCGTCGGGATGGGAACGCTGGTGCTGGGGGTCGGGACCGCGTGGCTGGTGACGATGTGCCGCTTTCCCGGCAGCCGCGTATTGGAATGGGCGCTGCTGCTGCCGATGGCGGTGCCGGCCTATGTGATGGCCTATGTCTACACCGACCTGCTCCAGTTCGTCGGGCCGGTGCAGACGACGCTCCGCGAGGTCATGGGCTGGACGCGGCGCGACTACTGGTTCCCGGAGATCCGGTCGCTGGGCGGGGCCGTCGTCATGCTGACGCTGGTGCTATACCCCTACGTCTACCTGCTGTCGCGCGCCGCCTTCCTGGAACAGTCCGTCTGCGTGCTGGAAGTCAGCAGGACGCTGGGACGCGGTCCCTACCGCAGCTTCTTCGGCGTGGCCCTGCCGCTGGCGCGGCCGGCTATCGTCGCCGGGCTGGCGCTGGTGCTGATGGAGGTGCTGGCCGATTTCGGGACGGTGCAATATTTCGCGGTCGATACCTTCACGACCGGCATCTACCGGACATGGTTCGCCATGGGCCAGCCGGTCGCAGCGGCGCAGCTGGCCTCCGTCCTGATGCTGTTCGTGCTGACGCTTCTGCTGGTCGAGCGCTGGTCGCGCGGCGCCGCCAAGTTCCACCACACCACCAGCCGCTACCGGACCCTGCCCAGCTACCGCCTGCGCGGCCTGCGCGGCGCCGCGGCGCTGGTCGCCTGCGTGCTGCCGTTGATACTGGGCTTCTTCGTGCCGGGCGCGGCGCTGGTCCGGCTGGCGATGCAGGGCGGCGACGCCCTGCTGGGCCAGATGTTCTGGCGTCTCGCCACCAACAGCGTTTTGCTGGCCTCGCTGACGGCGGCCCTGGCGGTGGCGCTGGCGCTGGTGATCGCCTACGGCCTGCGGCTGCGCCCATCGCCGGTGCTGAAGGGAGCGGCGCGGGTGGCGTCGATGGGCTACGCGGTGCCGGGGTCGGTGATCGCGATCGGCGTGCTGATCCCGTTCGCCCGGTTCGACAACGCGCTGGACGCCTTCATGGTCGAGCATTTCGGCATCTCCACCGGCCTGCTGATGAGCGGCACCATCGGCGCGCTGGTCTTCGCCTATCTGGTCCGCTTCCTGGCGGTGTCGTTCAACACGATCGAGGCCAGCCTGGGCAAGATTCGCCAGAACATGGACCACGCATCCCGCATCCTGGGCCAGACCGCGTCGAGCACGCTCCGGAAGGTCCACGCGCCGCTGATGCTGGGCAGCCTGCTGACGGCGGGGCTGCTGGTCTTCGTGGACGTCATGAAGGAACTGCCGGCGACCATGATCGTCCGCCCCTTCAACTTCGACACGCTGGCGGTACGCACATC
>NZ_JCACHA010000725.1:0-6043 GCF_059503625.1 Skermanella sp. | reverse complement strand
TACCAGCTGGCATCGGACGAGCGGCTTGCCGAAGCGGCGGCCCCGGCCTTGGCAATCGTCGCGGTCGGCATCATTCCGGTGATCCTGCTGAGCCTGGCGATCACGCGCTCACGGCCGGGGCACGCGGACGACTGAGCCTCACGAGCGATATAGGCAAGATAAGGCGCTCGTAGGCTGCGGCCCGAACGGTATCGCACCGCAGCCGTCGAAGTCGTTCCGTTACGAAGCTTTTCTCAATACAGCTTCGGTACCCAACGCTGCGAGTCCTTCGCCGGCCGCTTATACCCCGTGTCTTCCTGCCTCGGCGGCAGTTCCAGTGCTTCGGGAAGCAGCGCCTTGTAAGGGATCTGCCCCAGCAGGTGGGCGATGCAGTTCAGGCGGGCGCGCTTCTTGTTGTCGGCGTCGACGATGTGCCAGGGGGTGCGTTTCAGGTCGGTGTGCTTCAACATCAGGTCCTTGGCCTGGGAGTATTCGACCCAGTGCTTGCGCGACTCCAGGTCCATCGGGCTCAGCTTCCAGCGCTTGATCGGGTTATTGGTGCGCTCGATGAAGCGGCGCTCCTGTTCCTCGTCGCTGACGGAGAACCAGTACTTGATCAGAACGATGCCGGAACGCACCAGCATGTCCTCGAACACCGGGCAGGAATGCAGGAACTCCTTGTATTCCTCGTCGGTGCAGAAGCCCATGACCTTCTCGACGCCGGCGCGGTTGTACCAGCTCCGGTCGAACAGGACGATCTCGCCCTTGGCGGGCAACTGGGCGACGTAGCGCTGGAAGTACCATTGGCCGCGCTCGCGCTCTGTCGGGGTGCCGAGGGCGACGATGCGGCAGATTCGGGGGTTGAGGCTTTCGGCGATTCGCTTGATGACGCCGCCCTTGCCGGCGGCATCGCGGCCTTCGAAGATGATGCAGACCTTGAGGCCCTCGACCCGCACCCATTCCTGGAGCTTGATCAGTTCGAACTGAAGGCGGGCCAGTTCATCGACATATTTGTACTTCTTCACCGGCTTTTCCGGGAGGCCGCCATGGTCCAGGCCGCGCCAATGGGCTTCGACGGCGGCGGTTTCCCGCGCGTCGGTCAGCACCTCGCCGCCGACTTCCAGCCCGTTGCCCCTGGTCTTCCTGCCGTTCGCCTTCTTGTCGCCCATGGCCGCTTTTCCCCCGCAGATGCGCCGGCCCGAAACCGCCGGTCGATGGTTGCGGCCATGTTATTCCAACCGGAGCCGATACAGCGTGACATTGTCTCCCATGCGGAGTTTTGCCGCACCGGGACGCGTGGAATGTCCGGTAACGCGGCATGATGGTGAAGAATATCTTTACCGGTTTCATCATATATCGAATGCCGCTGGGAACCTTCCGTCCGGGGAAATGCGCCGTGCTGATGAATGTGCTGGAAGTCGCCGTCTTCGCGATGGTCGTCCTCGGACCGAACCAGCGGGCCTTCACCTGCGAAGTTTCGGTCGGCGGGGTCCGCTGCTCCCATGGCATCGCGGCGTTCCGCGAAGGGGTCAACGACATCGTGATGTCCGACGGCGTCAAGGTCGTCAAATCGCAGAAGGGCGAGTTGCAGTTCTCCAATGGAGTCATCGCGAAGATGGACTCGCTCGGCTGGGTTCAGTTCTCCAACGGCGTCGCGGTGCGTCGTGAAACGTCGGAGCAGTTCCGCTTCAGCACCGGCATGGTCTGCCGGTTCACCGCGATGGGCCGGGCCGGCTGCTTCAGGGAAGCGGTGAAGCCTCGCCAGCCTCCGGAGTAGTCACGCCATAAGCCTCGGCGGCCAGGGCGATTTCGGCCAGCTTTGCGTGCCAGCCCGACCAGTCGTCCGCCGCCGCGATCGGCGCCCATAGCGCCTCGATCTCGTCGATCAGCAGCGTGCAGGGCCGCCCTCCCGCAAAGTAGGAATGGCCGAGGTTGGCCGAAGCCGCAGGCTTGCGCTTCAGCAGCCCGGTACGAACCGGCTCGAACGCCGGGGAGCGGTAGAACTCGGCGGCGGGGCCGGATTCGGCGCGCTCCACGCTGGCGGGCCCCCCATACCAGTCGAAGAAGAACTGCTCGAACGGGACCCGGCTGCCGTTCATGAAGTCGTAGACGACGCCGGCGAAGGCCATGTCGTCGGCAAGCCCCGCCGGCTCCCGGGCCTGCTCCAGCCCGAGGCGGTCGAGCGTCGCCTTCCCCAGCGACTGGGCGAAGGCGGCGGAGAAACCGTCCAGAACGGCCTCCAGCTTGGCGGGAGACGCGAAGGGCATCAGGCATTCCGCCAACCGGGTCAGGTTCCACAGCAGCGCTTCGGGCTGCCGCCCGTAGGCGTAGAGCCCGTACGGATCGAAATAGGCCGCCACGAATTTGGGGTCGTATTCCGCCAGGAACCGGTACGGCCCATAGTCGAAGCTTTCGCCCGTGATCGTCACGTTGTCGGAATTGATGACGCCATGGACGAATCCGGCCGCCGTCCACTCCGCTCCCATGCGGGCGATATTGGCGCAGGCCCGCTCCAGGAATGCAAGCGCGCGGGTTGCCTCGTCCGCCGGCTGACCGTCCTGCCACAGGTCGGGCATGTAGTACCGGGTGCTGTGATCGATCAGGCGGCGCAGACCCGCATCGTCTTTCAGATAGGCCAACCGCTGGAAAGTGCCGATCCTGACATGGGAATGGCTGAGCCGCACCAGCACGGACGAGCGGGTCGGCGACGGCTCGTCGCCCCGGTACAGGTTTTCGCCCGTCTCGATCAGGCTGAAGCTCTTCGAGGTGCCGACGCCGCGCGCTTCCAGCAACTGGGTCGCCAGCACCTCGCGCACGCCGCCCTTCAGCGTCAGGCGTCCGTCGGCGCCGCGGGACCACGGCGTCTCGCCGCTCCCCTTGGTGGCGAGGTCGAGCAGGCGACCGTCCACCGGATCGCGCAACTGGGCGAACAGGAAGCCCCGTCCGTCGCCGAGCTGCGGGTTGTAGCTGCGGAACTGATGGCCGTGGTAGCGCAGCGCCAGCGGGCGTTCCAGGCTGCCGGGCAGCGGCTCGAACCGGCCGAAATGGGCGATCCACTCTTCGTCCGACAGGCCGCCCAGCCCCACCCGCTCCGCCCAGCGCCGGTTTCTCCAGCGCTGGATATGTGCCGGGAAGCGCGCCGGCTCCACGGCATCGTAGAAGGTGTCGCCCAGTTCTTCGTGATGCCGGGCGGCGGTGAAGACGTTCCTAACCGATTCAGCCATGGTACCTTCGATCTTCCCAGTCCTGCGATCTTCCCAGTCCTGATGCGAGTTTTACAGCGGATGCCCCGGCTCCAACAGGCGGCATGGCGAAACGGTCGCATGCGGCTTCTGTATACTCGAATTCCCGGAGATGGCACGATGCATCGACCATCCGTAAAGCGCAGTAAATTTTACACAAAATACACCAAAACTTTGCATCTATATATTGCGTTAACCTCGACAGTCTACCGTAACGACTGATTGCAAGCGTGTTCTGGAGTATTCTTGAATGTCATCGGCCGACATATTCGGGCAGATCATGGAGAAACCGGCGGAGTTCGCGCCGTCGACCTTCGCTCAACGGGGGGTTGCGGTTGATTTCACCACCCCCCTGCTGGTCCAGTCCCGCATTCGGCAGTCCGATGGCGACAGGGTCGAACTGATCCTGCCCAACCTTGCCGGCGGCAAGGGCTCCTATATCCTGGCATGGCGCTCGCTGGTCCAGTTCGCGACCGTGACCCTGCACGACCATGCCTTGTACGATGCGGTGCTGGCGATCGAGCGGATGGACCCGGCGACCGTGCGGACAGCAACCCTCTCCGTCGCGGCCAAGGGACTTGCCGGACGCGACGCGATGCGGCGCGCCGAGACCCTGCTGGCGCAGGAGAAGGAAGAGGCGCTGCTGACCAACTTCCTGCTGGTCGTGGACCTGCTGAAGCTGGCCGGGATCTCCGCGCAGGAACTGATGACCGGACGGCCCGGCGAGGATACCGAAGCCCGCATGAAGCAGGCGATCTTCCAGGTCGCCCATGCTTTGCAGATTTCGCCCGAGATCCTCTACCAGCGGATCGAGGTCCTGACCCGATCGACCTTCACGGTCGGGCTGCCCTGGGCACCTACTCCGGGGCGGCTCCGGCGTCTGCTGGGCGAGTTGGACGCCTTCGCCGAATCGCTGACCCAGTGGCAGAGCCGCGACGTGACGGCGGCGGCGGAAGTCGGCCGCTTCGCGGCGTCGGTGGCCCTTCATACGACGTCGATGGCCAGGGTGACGATGGGCGAGAGCGACGGCCTGATCCGCAACGTGCTCAGCATCATGCGGAACTGGGATCGCGACGCGAAGATCATCAGCGGCCAGATGTCCAGGCTTGCGTGGCTGCTGGACGGCTGGTCCTACATCGTGGCGCTCTGGACCTCGGTCGAGAACGAGCCGCACGAACGCCAGCGCGACACGATCCTGGAGATGGCCCGGCTGATCCCGGTCATGCCGAGGGAAGTCTCGGAATGGACCGAGAGCGGGCTTGAGCAGGAATCGAAGTCCATCCAGCGCAAATGGGTCCGGCTGAACCAGGACTGGAGGACCGGCAGGAACCTGATGGAGCAGGTCGCCCGGAACGAAGTGCTGAAGGGAGCCATGCTATGACCACCTGGGCGGAGCTTCAGCAACTCAGCAGCGCGATAGCCCAGGCTTCCGACGACAAGCTGATCCAGATCGTCCGCATCGTCGATACGCTGCCGGAACGGACCCAGCTGGACGAGGCGATCTCCAAAGTCCGCCACCGGCTGTTCTGGCTGCGGCCGCCGCGCCCGCTGTCGATGGCGCGCATCCTGTTCGCTCCGGTGGAAGACCTGCTCGACGGTCCGCTGCTCTACCGGCGCGGCTCGAAGCGGTTCAGCCGGGCGATCATCCGGCCCGTCACGGAGATCTTCGAATCGGCGATGGGCGAAGCCAAGTCGGCCGCCATACGGGCCGAGCTTTTGGGCAAGACGACCAAGCACCGGGACTTCGCCCTTGCCTTCGGCGAGCGCCTTTGGCCGGCCGCATCCGATATCCTGGCCGATTTCGCCAAGCGCGCCGCGACCGACCAGCGCCTGCGCACCGAGCGGATCGGGCGGGACGAGGATGTCCTGCACCAGATCGCCGACATGGCGGCCTTCCTGCGGTTCGGCGCCCGGATCGAGCAGATGAAGGCCGACCTGCCGCCCAAGCCGTTCGAGGACCTCCAGCCCCATCACGTCCAGATGATCGAGGAAGTGTTCATCACGCTGCCCCTGCCGGAGGACGTGGCGCTGTTCACCCGCATCCTGCTGGCCTTGTCGGGAGAGCCGGCGAAGGTCCTGGAACTGGTGGAGAGGGTGAAGCTCCAGGCGACCCAGCGGCAGCGCGACGCCCTTGTCGGCGACCTCACCCAGTCGGTGATCGACAAGCTGGGGGAAGACGCGGACCGGCTTGTCGACATCCCCCGCACCGACCTGCAGGTCGCCGCCAAGGTGGCGGGACGCCTGGTCAGCAGCCTGGATGCCCTGGGCCGCAAGCGGCAATGGGGCAGCATCAACGTCGATGCCAGGTCGCTGGACCGCACCCGGCGCGCGATCGGCGATTTCGTGGTGGAGAACCTGAACCGCACGGCCGAGGACTCGGCGGTATCGATGGCGGCCGCCAAGGCCAATCCAGCACCCGCCACCGACGCCCAGGCCGTCGAGGCGGAAGAACGCGCAGGCGCTCTCCGCCAGTTCCGCGATCTGGCGCGGTCGCTGAAGATCGACCACCACACCAAGGCCCGTTTCGACACGATCACCCGCTCGATGGATCAGGAAGCCCTGGAACAGGTCCGTTCGGCAGTCGCCCAAGGGCTTTCCAGGGCGGAGATCGACCAGATCATCGTAGACCGCCTGCGGATCTGCGATATCGTCGAAGGCTACGAGCGGGCCAAGGAACTGCGATCCAAGCTGATGTCGGCCGCCGCCCGGACCTGATCGGCGCCAGGATCGCTGACTGGATCGCTGCCGGCATCCTTTCCGGACTGCTTGCCGGGCGCCATCCGGCGCTGGCCGGTCGGACAGAGGTCGAGCAGCGTACAGCG
>NZ_JCACHA010000724.1:0-10986 GCF_059503625.1 Skermanella sp. | reverse complement strand
ATCTCTACGCCCGTCTGGACACGGTGCGGAAGCCCGGTTCCATCGTCTCCTCCAACACCTCGACCATCCCGCTGAAGAACCTGATCGAGGGCCAGAGCGACCGGTTCGCCCAGGATTTCCTGATCACCCACTTCTTCAATCCGCCGCGCTACATGCGCCTGCTGGAAGTGGTCTCCGGCCCCGCCACCCGCGCGGAAGCCGTGGCGTCCCTCACCGCTTTCGCCGACAAGCGGCTGGGCAAGGGGGTCGTGCAGTGCAAGGACCGGCCTGGCTTCATCGCCAACCGGATCGGCACCTACTGGATTCAGGCCGCCATCAACGAGGCGATGGACCTTGGCCTGACGGTGGAAGAGGCCGACGCCGTGGTCGGCCGCCCGATGGGCATCCCCAAGACCGGCGTGTTCGGGCTGGTCGATCTGGTCGGGCTGGACCTGATGCCTTATGTCAGCCGCTCGCTCCTGAAGACCCTGCCGCCCGGCGACCCATACCGCGACATCTATCGGGAGCCGGAGCTGTTCACCCGCATGATCGCGGAGGGCTATACCGGCCGCAAGGGCAAGGGCGGCTTCTACCGGATGAACAAATCCGGCGGCGCCCGCGTCAAGGAAGCGGTCGATCTCCGGACCGGCCAGTACCGCCCGGCCGGCAAGCCGTCGCTCGACAGCGTCGCCGCCGCCAAGGGCGGTTTGCGAAAGCTGGTCGAGCATCCCGATAAGGGAGGCACCTATGCCCGCCGCGTGCTGGTCGGGCTGCTCGGCTACGCCGCCGGGCTGGTGCCCGAGATCGCGGACGACATCACCGGCGTCGATCAGGCTATGCGGCTCGGCTACAACTGGAAATTCGGCCCGTTCGAGCTGATCGACCAGCTCGGAGCCGACTGGCTGGCCGAAGCCCTGAGGGCGGAGGGCAAGCCGGTGCTGGCCCTGCTGGAAAAGGCTTCGGGCAAGACCTTCTACCGGACCGAGAACGGCAAGCTCCAGTTCCTGACCACGGAAGGCGATTACGCCGATCTGGTCCGTCCGGACGGCGTGCTGCTGCTGTCCGACATCAAGCGCGCCGGCAAGCCGATCGCCCGCAACGCCTCCGCCTCCCTCTGGGACATCGGCGACGGCGTCGCCTGCCTGGAGTTCACGGGCAAGATGAACGCCCTGGACAGCGACGTGATGGCGCTGATCCGGAAGGCCGTCGGCATGATCGGCGACGGCAAGGGAGACTGGAAGGCGCTGGTCGTCCATAACGAGGGCGACAACTTCTCGGTCGGCGTCAACCTCGGCCTCGCCCTGTTCGCGGTCAACATCGCCCTATGGCCGCAGGTCGAGCAGACCGTCCAGGAAGGCCAGGAGACCTATAAGGCGCTGAAATACGCCCCCTTCCCGGTCGTAGCCGCTCCGTCGGGCATGGCCTTGGGCGGAGGCTGCGAGATCCTGCTCCACTGCGCCGCCGTCCAGGCCCATGCCGAGACCTATATGGGTCTGGTCGAAGTCGGCGTCGGTGTCATCCCCGGCTGGGGCGGCTGCAAGGAGATGCTGACCCGCGCCACGCTCAACAAGAAGCGCCCCGGCGGCCCGATGCCGCCGATCGCCCAGACGTTCGAGACGATCAGCCTCGCCAAGGTGGCGAAGTCGGCGGACGAGGCGCGCGACCTGATGTTCCTGCGCCCGACCGACGGCATCACGATGAACCGCGACCGCCTGCTGGCCGACGCCAAGGCCAAGGCGCTGGCGCTGGCCGCAGACTACAAGCCACCGGAGCCGGTGAAGCTTCGCCTGCCCGGCCCGACCGCCAAGGCGGCGCTCGATCTGGCGGTGGAAGGTTTTCAGCTTCAGGGCAAGGCCACTCCCCATGACGTGACCGTCTCGTCCGCGTTGGCCGGCGTGCTCAGCGGCGGCGACACCGACATCACTTTGGAGTTGGACGAGGACGAGTTGCTGGAACTGGAGCGCACCGCCTTCATGAAGCTGGTCCGCAACAGCAACACCGTCGCCCGGATCGAACACATGCTCACCACCGGCAAGCCGCTTCGGAACTGAGGGAGTACGTAAACATGCCGACTTACAAGGCGCCTCTGAACGACGTCCGTTTCGTGCTCAACGAAGTCTTCTCCGTCGGCCAGCTTGCCGAGTTGCCGGGTCACGAGGACCATACCCCGGACCTGATCGAGGCGGTGCTGGAGGAAGGCGCCAAGCTGGCGGAAAACGTGCTCCAGCCGCTCAACCGCTCCGGCGACGAGGAAGGCTGCCATTACGAGAATGGCGTCGTCCGTACCCCCGCCGGCTTCCCGGAGGCCTACGCCCAGTTCATCGCCGGCGGCTGGACGGGCGTTTCCGCCGATCCGGAATACGGCGGCCAGGGCCTGCCGCATATCGTCAATTTCGTGCTGGAGGAGTTCCTGTGCTCCGCCAACCTGTCGTTCGGCATGTATCCCGGTCTCAGCCACGGCGCCTACAACGCGCTCTACCTGCACGGCACCGACGAACTGAAGCGCGCCTACCTGCCGAAGCTGGTGGACGGCACCTGGTCGGGGACGATGTGCCTGACGGAGCCGCATTGCGGCACCGACCTCGGCATGATCCGGACCAGGGCGGTGCCCGACGACAGCGGCGACGGGTCGTTCGCGATCACCGGGACCAAGATCTTCATCTCGGCCGGCGAGCACGACCTGACCGAGAACATCCTTCATCTGGTACTGGCGAAACTGCCCGACGCGCCCTCCGGCACCAAGGGCATCAGCCTGTTCCTGGTGCCCAAGTTCCTCCCGCGTGAGGACGGCACGCCGGGCATGCGCAACGGGGTCATGTGCGGCTCGATCGAGCACAAGATGGGCATCAAGGCCTCATCCACCTGTGTGATGAACTTCGACGCCGCCAAGGGCTGGCTGGTCGGTCAGCCCCACAAGGGCATGCGCGCCATGTTTACCATGATGAACGCGGCGCGTCTCGGCGTAGGCATCCAGGGCCTCGGTCTGGCCGAAGTCAGCTATCAGAATGCCGTCAGCTATGCCCGCGACCGGCTTCAGGGACGTTCGCTGACGGGAACCAAGGCGCCGGACTAGCCCGCCGCTCCGATCATCGTTCACCGCGACGTCCGAACAAATCTTATGACCATGCGGGCCTATACCGAAGGCTGCCGCGCTCTCGCCTGCTGGATAGGTCTGAATATCGACATATTCAGCAAGCATCCCGATCCGGCCGTCAGGGCGGAGGCCGACGATCTGGTGGCATTGATGACTCCGGTCGTGAAGGCGTTCTTCACCGATATCGGATTCGAGACGACCAACATGGGCGTCCAGATCTATGGCGGGCACGGTTACATCCGCGAATACGGCATGGAGCAGTTCGTCCGCGACGCCCGGATCGCCCAGATCTACGAGGGCGCCAACGGCATCCAGGCGCTGGATCTGGTCGGCCGCAAGCTGCCGCAGGACATGGGCCGCCTGCTCCGGCGCTTCTTCCATCCCGTGTCGGAGTTCCTGGAGGAGAACCAGGAGGACCCGGCCCTGCTGGAATTCGTCATCCCGCTCGCCAAGGCGTTCGGCAAGCTTCAGCAGGCGACGGCGCTGATCGCCCAGCGCGGCATGAAGAACCCGGACGAGGCGGGGGCCGCCTCCACCGACTACCTGCGCCTGTTCGCGCTGGTGGCTGTCGGCTTCATGTGGGCGCGGATGGTGAAGGTGGCGCAGGAGAAACTGCCCCAGGCCAACGGCGACGCCCGTTTCTACGACACCAAGATCAGGACGGCGCGCTTCTACATGACCAAGCTGCTGCCTCAGGTCAACGCCCTGTTCCTGACGATCATGGCCGGCTCTGCACCCTTGATGGACATCGACGCCGACGCCTTCTGACTCCCGTTTATCTATCTGGGTATGGAAGAAAGGGTGTCCGCCATCGGCGGGCACCCTTTTTCGCATGGTCATCGAAAACCGAGTCGCGGTGGAAGGACAATCGTCGAACTCCCTTCAACTCGATTCAAACCATGATTCGCGCTGCCTGGTAGGCCAACTTCCGGTTGGAGTCCCTCCAGGCCTCCTTAACTCTAAGTCTATCCGTCTATGACTTACAGACATAAAGCATATGACGGTCAGAAATAATCGGTTTAATCGGACAATAGGAGGATTTGAACACTATCCGTATCCTCATATATTTTAGTGACATATCAGCAACACAGGCCAAGCCTCCTATGTATACTTAGAGATCCAAGGGTCGATAGGGTTTCTTAATGAACAAAATAGTATCTTAAGCGATGAGATTACCTCATATTTGAGTGTGTGCCGCTTAGGCCGAAAAACGGGAAGGGTTATGACATGCGTATTCTGATCGGAGACGACCACGCTCTGTTCCGTGAAGGCATCAACCGCCTTCTGGAGCAGATTTTCCCCGACGCCGAGTATCTCCAGACTGCAACCTATGATGAAACGTTAGCGCATTGCTCCGGTTCGCAACCGCCCGACCTGATCCTGACGGATCTTCAGATGCCGGGCTGGCCGGGTTTCGAGGGTATCCGCCACATCCGGAACCTGCTGCCGCAGACGCCGCTCGTCGTCGTCTCCGCGTCGGAGAACGGGGCCGATGCCCGCATGGCGCTGGACCACGGCGCCGGCGGCTTCATCCCCAAGTCCTCCAGCGTCCAGATCATGGTCAGCGCCCTGCGTCTGGTCCTGGCAGGCGGCGTCTACGTCCCGCATGCGCTGCTTCAGTCGGGCACCAGCGGCCTGACCAGCACCCCCCGCGACCACGTGGCCCCGTCTTCCTCGTCCGACCTGGGGAGCAACGTCAACCTGACCCAGCGCCAGCGCGACGTGCTGAACTGCCTGCGCGAAGGCAAGTCCAACAAGCAGATCGCCTATGAGCTCGGCCTGTCCGAAGGCACGGTGAAGATCCACGTCACGGCCATCTTCAAGTCGCTGAACGTGAAGAACCGTACCCAGGCCGTCATCAGCGCCTCCCGCTATGCGATGCGCTGACCGTCACGCTTCCTGACCCGAAGACCCTTCCCGCCTCAGTCCGCAGCCGGTCGTACGACCGGGTGCGGTTTGGCGCGGCACGGATGAGCCTTCGGGGACACCGGGCCTTCTAGCGCTCCCGCTGTTCCAGCCGCCGGCTCTCCTCCTCCAGAAGCGCCTTGCGCGACAGCTTGCCGATCATCGTCTTGGGCAGTTCGTCGCGGATCTCCAGCTGCTTGGGGATCTCGATCGGCGACAGCTTGTCCCTCAGGAACTCGGCCAGATCTTCCCGCGTCAGGTGGTGACCCTCGGTCAGCGTGACATAGGCCTTCACGGTCTGGCCGCGATAGGCGTCGGGTACGCCCGCGACCACGCATTCCGACACGGCGGGGTGCAGGTATATCGCTTCCTCGACGTTGCGCGGATAAACGTTGTAGCCGCCGCACAGGATCATGTCCTTGATGCGGTCCACGATGAAGGTATAGCCCTCCTCGTCCATATAGCCGACATCGCCGGTATGGAGCCGCCCGTTCGCCATCGCCTCGGTGGATTCCGCCGGACGCTTCCAGTAGCCCTTCATCACCTGCGGCCCGCGGATGCAGACCTCCCCCTTCTCGCCCTGCGCCACCAGCTTGGAACGGTCGTCCAGGCTGACGATCTCGATCACCGTGCCCGGAAGCGGGATGCCGATGGAGCCGGCCTTGTTGACGCCGTACATGGGGTTTGCGGTGGCGACCGGCGACGTTTCCGACAGCCCGTAGCCTTCCACCAGCTTGCAGCCGGTCTTGCTCTCGAAGGCATGCTTGACCTCGACCGGCAGCGGCGCCCCGCCCGACAGGCAGAACCGGATCGACGACAGGTCGTACGAGCCGATGTCCTTGTGGTTGACGATGGCGGTGTAGATCGTCGGCACGGCGGGAAACAGCGTCGGCTTCTTCGACTGGATCAGCTTGATCACCTGTTCCAGGTCGAACCGGGGCACCAGCACCATCTCGGCGCCCATGGCGAGCGGCAGGTTCATCACGCCGGTCATGGCGAAGACGTGGAACAGCGGCAGCACGCCCAGCATCCGTTCCTGGCCCGGCCGCGCATCCGAGCACCACATCCGCGACTGGACGGCGTTGGCGTAGATGTTGGCGTGGGTCAGCATGGCGCCCTTGGGAACGCCGGTCGTCCCGCCGGTATACTGAAGCACCGCAACGTCCTGGAGCGGATCGACGGTCACAGGCTCCGGCTTGCCCGAGTTGCCGATCAGCCGGGCGAAGGGAACGTGCCGGTGGTCCGACGGGATCTTCGCGATGTCCTTGCGCTTGAAGACCGGGAACAGCCAGTTCTTCGGGAACGGCAGGATGTCCGCCATCTTCGCCACGACGATCTGCTTCAGCCGCGTCTCCTGGAGCATCTTGGCGATCTTGCCGTACAGCAGGGCCAGATCGAGCGTGACCATGATGTCCGTCTCGCTGTCCTCGATCTGCTTCGCGACCTCCCGCTCGGCATAGAGCGGGTTGAAGTTCACGACGATACCGCCGGCTTTCAGGATGCCGTAGTAGCAGATGACGAAATAGGGCGTATTGGGCAGGAACAGGCCGACCTTGCTGCCCTTCCCCACCCCCAGCGCCTGAAAGCCGCGCGCGGCCCTATCCACCAGCGCGCCGACCTGTGCATAGGTATAGCGCTTGTCCATGAAGTCGATGCAGGGACGGTCGCCGTACCGGGCCACGGCGTCGTCCATCAGACGATAGAGCGGGGCCACGGGTATATCCGCGTGCCAGTCGATCTCAGGGGGATATGAGCTTTCCCAAGGGTATCGCGCGGGCGTCAGTGCCGGATCGGACATTCATCAGTCTCCCTGCTTCCCATCGTCGCCGCGGCATTGTCAGCCTGCCGCTTGCCAGCCTCCCATGACTCTCTCACGCTACTTACCGTTTACGTAAAGGTCAAGAATTGTGCAGATCATACGTTTTTTCGCCGAATTCCGCCAAAATTGCACAGACCTGTCTGTTTAAAGAATTAGCTCCCCTATTGAAAGAGTAGGGTGAACAAAAAATTACACTGGAGACTCAAATTTTTCTGTGCATAAAATCATCGCGGGGGCAGGCACGGGGCGACAACCGGCGCTACCCTCGAAGGTGTTAACCGCGCGCGGCGCTGTTCGAAGGTTCTGCACACTTGTCTCGCTTCAGTCAGCACAATGCCTCGTCGTTCGACGATGGCGCCCAGGCTCGGGCCCTGGTGAAATGGTTCAATGTAACCAAGGGCTTTGGTTTCGTCGCTCCGGTTGACGGATCTCCGGACGCATTCCTCCACATTTCGGTATTGAACAGAGCAGGCCTTCAGGAGCTGAGCGACGGCACCGAGATCGTGTGCAACATCAGCCAGGGTCCCAAGGGTCCCCAGGTGACGCGAATCGTCGAAGTGGTCGGCGGCGCGCCGGCTCCCCGGCAGCCCAGCGCGGACCGCTACGGCGACCGCGGCGGCAGCGACCGCTACGGCGACCGTGACAGCTATGGCGGGGGCGGGGGCGGCTACGGCGGCGACCGCTACAGCGACCGCGGCGGCTATGGCGGCGGCAGCGACCGTTACGGCAGCAGCGACCGGTATGGAAGCGGCGGCGGCGGCGACCGCTACGGCGACAGCGACTACGGCTCCTCCGCCTCCGGCGGCCCGGAAGTCGAGATGTCCGGCACCGTGAAGTGGTTCAAGCCCGACAAGGGCTTCGGCTTCGTCACCGCCGACGACGCCAGCAAGGACGTCTTCGTCCACAAGAGCGTCCTGCGCCGCTGCGGCCTGCTCCAGCTCGAAGCCGGCCAGCGCGTCCAGATGCGCGTCCAGGACGCCTCGAAGGGCCGCGAAGCGACCTGGATCCTGCCGCTCGATAATTGACGCCGTGAATTAGGAACAACGACGGCCGGGTCTCACCAATATGAGGCTCGGCCTGTTTTTTGGATATGGGCCATCGTGATCGTGCGGAGGTAAGCCGCTACATCACTATCTCGGTCTTTATTCGCTCATATTGAGCGATCAACACATCGTCGTTACGCTCCATAAGACCGACCGCGATCAAAGCCTCCACGTCATCATGAACGCGACGGTAGGGCCGTCCCAATGCCCTTGCCAAAGCCGCCACCGACGGTTCGGGATGATGATGTACGTGACGTAGAAGCTCGACCCTTTTGGGCGTCAGGACGCGGGTAAGCGCTGTCCACGACTCGAATGCCAAGTGGCGCTCCTGAAATACTTCACCACGCTGAGCACGCTTCCAGGCATCGACAAAAGCAGCGCCATCGTCCTGGATGCTACCGCCCACACTGATGGTCATGTCGATCTCAGTCATGATTCACCCCGAGCAAAGCTTACATCGTCGAGAAATTCTGCGATCAACCGTTCTATCGTGGTGAAGACGTATGGAACCTCGCCGTCACTCAGATGCTTATGATCGCCTTTGCCGCGCTCATTATCGTATCCAATCAAACGCTCCCCTGCATTTCCATAGAAGAGGCTGTACTTGAAGCCATAATTGGTTGGCGGCACCGGTTCCGGTACCTGCCAGATTTTCATTTCCATGATAGCGCCATCGTCGAACTCGCGACGACGCTGAAACAATAGAACTGCCTTGGACCACTGAGACATAGGACATGGAGTGTCATAGCCTCGGTCGCAAGGCAAGCGGCAGCTTGTCGCGCTATCCGCGCCGCCGCCGCCTCTCCCTCACTCCACCGTTTCGGCCGGTTCCGTCTTCTGATGCGGGAAGCCGGTCAGCGGTCCCATGACGTGGCGGTCGCGCTCGAAGGTCACGTCGCTCTGCATGTACAGCGCCACCAGTTCCGCCAGCGAGCGCAGCGCGTGGACATGCGTCCGCTCGTACCCGTGGGAGCTGTCGACCCCGAAACAGACCAGCGCCGTGCGGATGTCGTTGCCGGCCTCGATGGCGGCGGCGCTGTCGCAGCGATAATAGCGGAAGATGTCGCGCTGGTGCCGGATGTCGTAGTCGCTGCACAGGTCCAGCAGCTTGTGCGTCAGGTGATAGTCGAACGGCCCGGTGCTGTCGGCCATCGCGACCGTGACCCCGGACTCCCGGCTGTTCTGCCCCGGCGCCGGAGTCGCGTTGTCGATCGACACCATCTCCGCCACGTCGCCGTGCAGCACCGAAGAAGCGCCCGACCCGACCTCTTCCGAGATCGTCAGCAGCAGGTGACAATCGACCGGCAGCGTCACGCCGGCGTCCAGCACCGCCTTCGCAGCACCGAACAGCACCGCGACGCCGGCCTTGTCGTCCAGGTGGCGCGAGTTGATGAAGCCGTCCGGCTGGAACTCCGGCATCGGATCGATCGCGACGAAGTCGCCGATGTTGAAACCGTGGCGGATCAGGTCGGCCGTGTTCGAGCACACCGCATCGACCCGGACCTCCAGGTTGGTCCAGGAGACCGGCTGGGTGTCGATCTCCTCGTTGAAGGTGTGCCCGGATGCCTTCAGCGGCAGGATGGTGCCGCGATACGACCCGTGATCGGTGAAGATCGTGCAGCGGGCGCCCTCGGCGAAGCGCGCCGACCACGTGCCGATCGCGACCAGCTCCAGCCGCCCGTTGGACTTCAGGCCCTTCACCTGCGCGCCCAAGGTATCGACATGGGCGACGATGGCGCGGTCCGGGCTGTTCAGCCGGCCCTTGATGTCGGCGCGGATGGCGCCGCGCCGGGTCAGTTCGAACGGGATGCCCAGCCGCTTCAGCTCACGGCCACAGAAATGGACGATCTCGTCCGTGTAGCCGGTCGGGCTCGGAATCTTCAGGAGCTTTTCCAGCAGATCCAGCACGTAGTCCATGTCGATTGCCGGGCGGGCGGGGGCGACGAACCCCTCTTCGGCGGCGGCACGTTTCCCCGACGTTGAACCTTGCATGATTGTACTTCTCGTTTTCGTTGCCTCTATCCGTTGGACAGAAGTTTAGTATTGGGGAATAGCAGGTCAACGAAACGTTCGGCGGTGGGCTGAGGTTCATGATTGGCGAGACCGGGCCGCTCATTTGCCTCGATGATGACATAATCCGGCTTGGTCACCGACGGCACCAGGAAGTCGAATCCCACCAGCGGGATGTCCAGCGCCTTTGCCCCCGCGATGGCCGCGTCCACCAGGGTCCGGTGCAGCCGGTCGGTCACGTCGTGGATGGTCCCGCCGGTATGCAGGTTGGCCGTCTTGCGGACCGGCAGCACTTGTCCCTCCGGCAGCACGTCGTCCATCGAATAGCCGTTGGCCGCGACGCAGCGCTCGGTTTCCGCATCCATCGGGATCTTGCTCTCGCCGCCGGTCGCCGCCGACCGCCGCCGGCTCTGCGCCTCGATCAGCGCCCTCACGGTATGCTCGCCGGTCCCGGTCACCTCGGCGGGCCGGCGGATCGCCGCGGCCACCACGCGGTAGTCGATCACGATGATCCGCAAATCGTCGCCCTCGACGAACTGCTCCAGCAGCACCGTCTCGGCGTGGTTGCGCGCCTCGGCCACCGCCTTGGCGACCTCTTCCTCGGTCGTGACATCGACCGTGATGCCCTTGCCCTGCTCGCCCCGGGCCGGCTTGACCACGATGGAGCCGTGCTCCTTCAGGAAAGCGGCGTTCTCCTCCGCCGTGCCGGCGACCTTCTGCGCCGGCACCTTCAGGCCGGCCTTCAGCATCAGCCGCCGGGTGACCGCCTTGTCGTCGCACCGGCTCATCGCGACGGCCGTGGTCAGCTCGCTCAGGCTCTCGCGGCACACCACCGAACGCCCGCCGAAGCTGAGCGTGAAATAGCCGCCCTCGGCATCGACCACCTCGACACCGATGCCGCGCCGACGGGCCTCGTTGATGATGATCATGGCGTAGGGGTTGAGCGTCTCGTCGGGCGGCGGCCCGACATAGAGCTTTTCGTTGATCGAGTTCTTCGTCTTCAAGGCGAACACCGGCACCCGTTGAAAGCCCAGTTTCTCATATAGCGCTATCGCGTTGACGTTGTCGTGCATCACGGACAGGTCCATGAAGCTGCGTCCGCGCGCCTGGAAATGCTCCGCCAGTGTCCGCACCAG
>NZ_JCACHA010000723.1:0-10988 GCF_059503625.1 Skermanella sp. | reverse complement strand
TCATGCTGCGAAGGCTATGCCGAAGAACAATATGATCCCGGACGGACACTGACAGAATCAGCTTGCCAACGCTTGGTCAGGCCAGAGCTTGGCTTTGGCAGTTTCTACACGGCACAACGAACACTGGCAGGCTACGAGGCAATGGCGATGATCAGGAAAGGGCAGGTACACAAGGTTGGCGGACGAGATATGCGGGCCCAAGCCACCTTTGTCGCCGAGTTGCTCCAGGTCGCCGCCTGATCTGGGGTCTGTCGCGGCCATCTGCGACTTGCCACAGACTTTGCAACGCAACCTTCAGCTGAATGGCGACTTGATCAACAGGCTGATAGGCGCCTCTGGCCAGTCAACCCGCCCGTCCGCTGGGCGTCACGCCCACCTCACCCCCGGGTACTGTGCGGGTCGTCAATCCGGCACCAATCTCCATGATGCCAACGATCAAATGCGGCCAGAAAACCCGGTCGGAGAAGCCGAACAGCCAAGGCGACAGCGCCAGCAACGCGCCCGACGCGATGTCAATCATCAGATGGACCGGCATCGGGATCACTCGCACGACGCCGAGTTCGTAGTCGGTCATTAGGGCGCCGCCGATCGCCACCAAACCCAAGATCTGGGGCACCCACTGAGCCGCCGTGCCGTCGGCAAAGCCGAGGATATAGGGCACGACGAGTAGGAGCGCGCCCACAACATAATCTAGCACGCCGTGCGTGCGCGTCGGAATGAACCGCAAACTACCCTCCTGCCGCGTCCGCTGCATTGCTCATGTGGAAGAACAAACGCCTAGCAAGCCAGCGCAGTTTGTTGTGGCACGGGAACATCCGCTGCTCGGTCGGCGAAAAACGAGGCCACGTGCGGCGCGCCTCCGGCCTCCGGCCCGGAACCGGTTCTGTCAGAGCTCGCGCCAGACTGCCCATCTGGTCGGATGGGGCGGGACTGCACACCTAGAGGCCGTTATGGACCATTGGCTGGGTAACGATCAGGCTGTAGGGCATGACTGTCCGCAAGCCTTAACCGTCTGATGTCTCCGATGACGAATGGGCCTTGGTTGCGCCCTACCTGACCCTGCTGCCTGAGGATGCCGGGCAGCGTGAGCACGCGCTGCGCGAGGTGTTCAACGGCCTGCGCTACGTGATCAAGACCGGGGCGCCCTGGCGATGGATGCCGAACGACTTGCCGCCTTGGGCGGCGGTCTACCAGCAGGCGCAGCGCTGGCTGGCGGCGGGCTGCTTTGAGGCCTTGGCCGAGGATCTGCGCGCCGTGCTGCGGGTCGCCGCTGGGCGTAGAGCCCAGCCCAGTGCTGCCATCTTGGACAGCCGCACGCTGCGGTCCTCGCCAGAGAGCGGCGCCAGGGCGGGCTATGACGGCGCCAAGCGCAAGCGGGGATCCAAGCTGCACCTGGCCGTCGACACGCTGGGCCATCTGCTAGCCCTGCACGTCACGCCTGCCAGCACGGACGACCGCGCCGAAGTTGGGCGGCTGGCCCAGGCCGTGCAGTCCTCCACCGGCCAGAGCGTCGGCCTGGCCTATGTCGACCAGGGCTACACCGGCCCGAAGGCCGCTGACGCCGCCAAAGCGCATGGCATCGAGCTGGAGGTGGTCAGGCTGCCAGGCGCCAAGCGTGGCTTCGTGCTGCTGCCGCGGCGCTGGGTGGTCGAGCAGTCCTTTGCCTGGGCGACCCGCTTTCGCCGGCTGGTAAAGGACTACGAAGGCTACGCCAGCACCCTTGCCGGCCTGCACCTCGTCGCCTTCGCCTGCCTCATGCTCAAACAGGCCGCGCAACTGACCGAAGGTCCATAACAGCCTCTAGTCCACCGCTACGTTGTTCCGTCGAATCACCTCACTCCAGCGCGCGATCTCGCGTCGAATATAGGCTTGGAACTCAGCGGGCGTGTTGCCCACCGGCTCGCCGCCCTGCTCCGCAATCCGCTCGCGCACCGCAGGGTCATGCACCACCGCCCGGATCTCTGTCGCAAGCCGCTCAAGGATTGGCGCCGGTGTAGGGGCTGGAGCCTGGACGCCGAACCAAGCGACCGCATCGACTTGCGGGAAGCCCGCCTCCCGTGTCGTCGGCACATCCGGCAGCGCGCTGCTGCGCCGCTCCGTCGTTACCGCCAGCGCCTTTAGGCGCCCCTCCCGGATATGGGCGAGCGAGGAGGGCAGATTGTCCACGGCGAGGTCCACCCGCCCAGCGATGACATCCGTCAACATCGGCGCGGAGCCGCGGAAGGGCACGTGAATAAGGTTGACCCCGGCGGCCTCGCCCAGCAGCGCTCCGGTCAGGTGCAGGCTCGTGCCATTGCCGGAACTGGCGATGGTCAGCCCATCGCGGCTGCGCTTCGCCAGCGCCGCCGCCTCCTGCAGGGTGTTCGCCTGCAGCCGCGCCGGGGCGATGATGACGTTCGGCACGTCCGCGACATTCGTCACTGCCGCCAAGTCATCTGGTCCGTAGGGCAGGTTCTTGTAAAGTCCGTAATTGATGGCAGCCGTGCCGATGGTGGTCATCAGCAGCGTGTGCCCGTCTGGGTCGGCCTTCGCTACAACGTCGGCGCCGATGCCGCCCCCGGCGCCGGGCCGGTTGTCAACCACCACGGGCTGGCCGAGCCGCTGGCCGAGCGGCTCGGCCACGATGCGGCCGAGGATGTCGGTGGTGCCCCCGGCGGGGAAGGGCACCACCAGGCGGATCGGCCGCGTCGGGAAGGCGGCCTGAGCCCGGGCGCCGTCGGTGATAACCAGGCCGAGACCGGACGCGGTTAGCAACAGGCTACTGCGGCGGGTGTGGATAGTCATGGCGGGTGCCTTCGCGTCGTTCCAGCGCGCGGGGTGCGAAGCGTTCTCTTGGAGGGGCTTCGCCACGCCTGCTTGCTCCCAGGCAGCGGATGACGGGCGGCGAAGTTGCAGACCCGCGGCGCCGTTCCGCCTGCGTCGCCGATGCGGGGGACGCGCGGTTGGCGCTGCCCCGGTCTCGTATTCCGTTGCGACTGGTCTCAGTCGGGAGCACGTCATCGGCGCTGGGCGGAGAGACGTCGTTTCCAATGCGAAGATCTCGGCGGCCGCAAAAGGCCGCGACCGGAGCCTAGGGCCTGTTGACATTCAGCGTAAAGCGATGACTGCGGCCGCGAGTTGGATGGTGGCGGCGTAGCTGGTGTCGGTTTTGTCGTAGCGGGTGGCGACGGCCCTGAACTCCTTCAGCTTGGCGAAGGTGTTCTCGATCAGGTGGCGCCAGTGGTACATGTCCTGGTCGAAGTCGATGGCCGCTCTGCGGTTGGTTTTGGGTGGGATCACCGCGGCGGCACCCCGTGCGCGAGGTCCGTGTCCGTCGTCGAATGCTTTCAGATAGGCGAGGCGTCTTCCTAACGGAGGCCCAGGCTCATCTGAGTTGGAGGTTATGCGGCCTGCTGTTGATGCAGCAAGCGGCGATGTTGAATGGTCTGTCGCTTGATGCGCTCCCGCTCCTGCAGGATGGCCTGACCCCGGCCGAAGTAGACATCGGCTGGGGTGAGATTGTTCAGGCTCTCATGGTGGCGGCGATGGTTGTAGTGATCAACGAAGGCTTCGATCCGCGCCTCGAGCTCGCCGGGCAGGTAGGAGTGTTCGAGCAGGATGCGGTTCTTCAGCGTCTGGTGCCAGCGCTCGATCTTGCCCTGGGTCTGCGGGTGACAGGGTGCGCCGCGGATGTGCTCCATCTGCTGGCTGGCCAGCCAGTCGGCCAAGTCGCCGGCCATGTAGCTCGGTCCGTTGTCCGACAGCAGCCGTGGCCGATGACGCACCCGCGCTTGCGTGCAGCCAGACGCGGTGAGAGCCAGTTCCAGCGTGTCGGTGACGTCGCTCGCCGCCATGGTGGTGCAGAGCTTCCAGGCGATGACGTAGCGGGAGAAGTCGTCCAGCACGGTGGAGAGATAGAACCAGCCCCAGCCGATGACCTTGAGGTAGATGAAGTCGGTTTGCCAGAGCTGGTTCGGGGCCGTGGTCTTGGTGTGGAACTCATCCGCTGCCTTGACCACGATGAAGGCTCGGCTGGTGACGAGGTCATGCGCCTTGAGCAGGCGATAAACGGAGGCCTCGGAGACGAAGTAGCGCTCCCGGTCGGTGAAGCGCACCGCCAACTCACGCGGCGACAGCTCGGGCTCGGCCAGCGCCAGCTCGATGATCTGACCGCGCACGTTGTCCGGGATGCGGTTCCAGACCCGGTCGGGCCGGGATGGCCGGTCGGCCAACGCCTCCGGGCCGCCGGTTTGATAGCGTTCGTACCAGCGGTAAAAGGTTGCCGATGGGATGCCGAGGTGCCCCAGGGTCCGGCGCAGCGGCAGGTGGGATTGCTCGACCAGGCGGATGATCTCGAGCTTCTCGGAGCCTGGGTATCTCATGCGGGGTCGTCCCCAGCCCCGGTCATGCTTTTTTCAGCAGGCGCAGCTCGAGCGCCTGCTCGGCCACAACCTCTTTCAGCGTACGCGCTTCCTGACGTAGTGCCTTGACCTCGTCAGTCGTCGCCGCCCGGGCTGTGTTGCCGGTCAGACGCCGCTTGCCAGCTTCCAGGAACTCCTTCAACCAGGAGTAGTACAGGCTCTCGGCAATGCCTTCGCGGCGGCACAGGGCGGCGATGCTGTCCTCACCGCGAAGACCCTCCAGCACGATCCGGATCTTCTCCTCGGATGAATGCTGTTTGCAGGTCGCGCGCCGGATGTCGCGCACCACCTGCTCGGCAGGGGGCTTGGCCGCACCAGTACCAGCCCTGGCGACAGGGGCGGAGGATTTCTGGCTCATCTTCACTCCTCAGCGGTTACGATGAGCCAGAAATCCTCCGCTTCTCAACCCGCCTCAGCCGTCTCATGGGCCCTGACGCCGGACAGCTGTTGGTGTCCTTGAGGCCCCGCCTGAGCTGGAGGGAGAGCGACACGGCCTGCTTCGTGGCGTTCACCACCGTGTCTTCCCCCATGAGGTCCAGCAGGGGCCCGGCCGCTCGCTCGAACCAAGCCACCCGCAGCCGCTCCGGGATGTCGCGTTTCCTCGTGCGCAGCCGCGACGGGCGGATGTGCTCCCGGATCAGTTCGGTGAGGAACTCCAGCACCTCTGCCGCGGGCGGGTTCGACGGCCTCACATCCCCGGCAACACGGGCCGCGAGGCCCACTATGGCCTCAAGGGAGGGGCCACCTTCCCGGTTCGCCGCGGGACCAACGAGCGACAGCACCCTCGGCGGGTCGAGCGGCTTGTCCGCGTAGTCGCCGAGCTGTTGGTCATTCCTGTCCGCGAGCTCGGACTCGATCCAACAGGTGGGGACGCCTCCCTCGTAAACGAGGAAATCCGGCCTCTCCTGCCTGCCATCCACCAGCACTCGGCGCAGGTAGGCGTCCTCCGAGAGGCCAAGCTCGCAGCGACATTCCCGCCAGAACTCGGGCACCGCTTGGCACGCGTAGAGCAGGACGTTGATGCGGTTCTCCGCGCGCTGGTCGTCCTCGCGCGTGTGGTCACGAGCCCCGGCACGAGAACGGGAAGACGTCAGCCTGTCGCTCACCGCCACCCCTCGCTGATTGTGCTGCATATGACCGCGTCGCGGCACCATACCGCGGCGCGGCCGTTAACGCTTCATGGGTGCGACCTATCTTGCACCCTTCTGTGAGCTACGGGACCGCTCGGGCAATACAGCGCCGGCAGCTCCGCGTGACCCCTGTTGCGGACCGCGGGTCCGGCTCGGTCTATCAGCCGCAACGTCACCCTCCGCTGAGGCTCCGCCGGTGGTCGACCTTGTAGCCCGCCCGGCAGATTTAGGTTCTTCCCCGCAGCACACCTCTCGGGCAGCTCTGGCACCATCGATGGCGCTGGGACTTGGAGGCAGGTCGCATGGCCCGTTCCGTGGTAGCCTCGCCTCAGAGCACGGCAATTCGCACTCGTCCGGGGTGCGAGGTATGTGGCTCCCCTCCAGCTGCGCGATCACCATGCAAGCAACCGTCCGGCCCAGGCGCTTTCCTTGGTTGTGGTCAGACCTGTAATGGATGCCCGCCCAAAGTCTAGCCATGCCGGCATTGTCGGCCAGCCGGTTGAGTTCCTCCCGATAGTCTGGGAAAAACCAAGCAAGAAGTTCGCTGGCTGCGGCCGCGTAAGTGCTGTGCCCAGAGGGATAAGATGGGTGCCTCGGGGTGCCAGGAGATGGATTGGGTGTTGTCCGACGACGTCCGTCGCCGTCTCCCAACGGGCTTACTTCACGATTGTACAGAACTCCAACCCTGGAGTCGGCTTCGAACGGCCGTGGTCTGAACGACGTCGTCCCAACCCGCCCAGCCTTTCTACTTGGGGACGATGGGTGGTCTGCGTACCATTTGTAGTACCATGCCGCAGTCAGGGCACTGTAGATGGTGACGTCTAGCGCTGCCCAAGCCCAAGCCTCTCGAGGTGGAGACCAGTCTGCTTCTCGAAGCAAGAAGTTTAGAGCATGGCGATGCGCGAGCCCTGGGGTTTCGCTTTCGAAATACCGGGCTAGTTCGCGACCAGTGCGGATTGAGGGCACCTCGGCGTCTAGTTCCTCTCCCCGAAGAATCGCCAAGAGATTCGGTTCGGGGTCCCGCCCGCGTCGTAAGGCTTGAAATGCTGGGTCGCGCTCGACGTTTACAACTGCACTGAGCGGCTGCGGCCGATAATGGAGGAAAGGGCTGATATCTCGCCGCTCCCGACAAGGACGGCTACAGTACACCGCCTCGGGATCGTCGCGGAGGGAGGCCAACTCGATCAGCTCATTGAGCTCGTCCCGGACAACTGCGGAAGCCGTCGGAAAGGGGGGAAAGAAGTGAGGGCTAGTTGGATCGTCTGTATGCGCGATCAGGTCCTCGATCCTTACCGTGCATAGCGGAGGGCAATCTCCTACTGCCCAAAAGCTGGCCTCCGGTTCAATCTGCGGGCCGCGCAGGTTGTAGGCCGCTTGTGGTGGCAACGGTGAACAGGTGGTGCAGCGGTCCGGGTCCGGGTTAGAGTGCGGTGGTTCGGGACAGTTCTGCGGCTCGCTCGGGTCAGGACAGTCCGTTGGGGCGTTGCTACTTAAGTCTCGTTGTTTTCCACTCTCTGCAGCTGGCATAGGATACACTCCCTTATTTGCCGCGTGCCAAATATGACTGTAAAATATGAGCCGGGGCTTGCGGCGGATGGAGCATAAGATTTCCTTGGAAGGAATATGCAAATCTCCGCACTCCGCGCCGTCACTTCAAAAAGACTGTTTTTGCGTTAGTCACAGCCGTGTGCGTATGTGAATCTGTAGCGAACCAAGGTTTCAGGTTGGCCAAGGTTACGTCGTGACGCAGAACAACCCTGTTGCCATTTCACGAGCAGGGCCGCGGCGTGGCGAAGGACGCTTGGCGGAATGCGGCGTAGGCCAGCAGGTTTCTGGCGCGAGCGCCTCGCTTGCATAGGCCAGGGCCGCGGCGCCGGCCGGAGCGAGGCCCCTACCCTGCACGACCACCACCGCCGGCGGCGCGGCCGTTCATCGCCTTCTCGTCCATACCCCCCGGTCAGACCTGGGTTTTGGCGGTTATCCGCGATTGCGGCAAGCCCTGCATCACTTGCGGTAAGCGGGACTTATCGCAAGTGAGTACGCGCACTGGTCAGGCTCGGTTATCACGCGCCGTTCGCAATACGCCATCCCGTTCGCGGGCTCACCGAGCCAGATCGCCTCCGATCGCACTGCCAAAGCCACCTAGAGAAGCCGCGTCGACGACCTTCACACGGCCGCTGACCTGCCAATCCTTGCTCAGGCATGCCCCTCCCCCCACCCGGCGGTCCGGTCGCATGATCGCAGTCGCTAAGTGACCTGCATGCCAGCCACCGCGCAGGCGTCGCCGAGGACGCGCAGCACCAGGAGGGCGCTTGCTCGCACCACCCCTCGTACGACCGAAGGTGCGGACATGGGCCTCGTAACTGCGTCGGCGAGGTGCCGTCGGCCATTTTGTTTCGAAGAACAACTAGTTACAAGGTGGAGCAGAGGTGGCCTTTGTAGCGTTCTCCTTCGAAGTTTCCTTGAAGAGGGAGCAGCGAACCACTAGCCTCTAAATGTGCTAAGAATGCTACGTGAGGTAAGGCGGTGACTAAGGGTGGCGGGACAGAGATCGAGCGGGCGAAGTCCGCCCGCCGCCAGGAGCCGAAGCCCGGCTTAGTCGAGTATCGCGTCCTGCAGGTTCCGACGGGCAAGCTGCGGGTCGTCTACGGCAAGGAACAACCGAGCAAGACGGCCGCTTCCGCAGCCGACGTCGTGCACCTAGAGGTCCGGCCTGGACGTCGCTTCTTTGTCGTCGAGGCGCCAGAGAAGGAAGCTGCAGGTTTTCAGCGCATGATCATGCGAGTCGTGCGTGTGGCGAATGTCGAAAGCCCCGCAGCCGTTGAGCGCGCGCTGGATAACGCGACGCATGCAGCGCCAGCCGCTGAACCGGTCGTCGAGATCTGGCGCGAAACCGAGGCGGCACGCTGGGCCGAGATTCGCGAGGAGTGGCTGCGGAAGCATCCAGCCTTGACAGCGGCAGCGATCGCAAAGCTGGTCGGGAGCGAGACGGTGAACCCGTCGGCGTTGGTGAAGGGGTGGGTCGACGCAAAGCGCGTCTTCAGCGTGCAACATGGCAAGCAGCGCCTTTATCCCGAGTTCCAAATCGGTCAGGACGGGCAGCCCAAGCCTAACTTCCGCGTGCTGCTCACCGCGTTGGATGGGAAGCTCGAGGGCTGGCCGCTGGCGATTTGGCTAACCCGCCCCAACGCAGAGTTCGACGACTGGAAGGTCCCGCTCGACGTCATCGAGCACAACCCCGACGCCGTCGTGGCCGCGGCGCAGCACGAGATGACGGAGCTGTTCTACTAGCCGTGGCTGCTGGTCCTGGCCTGCCGCCGGCTTGCATCGAGCCGTTCGGAGATCGCGTGCTGCCGGCAAACACGCGGCTATGGCGCGTCCACACCGCATCGCGGGCGGGAAAGATCTTTAACCCCTGCATGGGGGAAGAGAGCCGTTTTTCTCCCCTCCGCGACCCGACCGGCGACTGCATCCCGACGCTTTACGCAGGCCGCACAAGGGAGGCAGCCGTCTTCGAGACGATCTTCCGTAACCTCCCGCTCCTGCCTAGGCCGCGCCAGGTCTTCGCCCGCAGGATCGTTGGGAGCGCGCTGTCCGAGCTGCGGCCTCGCCGTGCTCTTCGCCTGGCGCCGCTTTACAACGCCGAGCTCGCATTGGTCGGCCAGTCCCGGCTTTCAATGATCGAAAGCCACGGGACAGCCGCCTACGGGGAGACAGCCCGCTGGGCGGAAGCAATCCACCGCGATCTCCCCAACCTAGATGGCTTGATCTGGACGTCGCGCCAGCAGGACGAGGTCCAGGCCATGCTGCTCTTTGGAACGAGGATCACGCTGAACGATCTCGAGGTGGTCTCTACGGAGCGGCTCGATGTAGGTCCTGGCCGGCAATGGCTCTCCGGTATGGCCATGGCCTACAGGATTGACCTGATCCCAGAGTGATTGTGCCAGGGAGTGCTTACTCGCGGTAGTGAGGGCACTGCGGCAACAGGCAGGCGCCAGCGCCGGATCACCGACGTTGCCAATCAGTTAGCCGCAGCAGCTTGGGGCCCTGGCAAAGGCTGGACTTTACCGGGGACCATTTGGAGTCGTGGTCAACGGCCTACAGCGGCGTCCGATTCGTCGCGGCTCGTTTGATCCACAACACTCTGATCTTTGCCGGGAGAAAACTGGACTCTACCGGATGCATATGACAAACCGAAAGGAGCCGAATCAAGGCTTTGGCGGGTTCTCCACTGGACTCTACCCGCTTACTACAAGGTCTTAGACAAGTAGTTCTAGCAAGCCCCGGCAGAGTCCAGCATGACGAACCCGTCGCTGGTTGGCAGATTGACGCCCATTCCAATGAGTGATCACCATGGGTGAGGTCCACAGGCTATTGAAGGAAGCGGGCCGAGAGGTCGCGCTGCGTTCTGATTTCGATCGCCGAGTGGTCGAAGCAGCGGCGGCCTACCTCGCCAGCGAGGAAGTCGAGATCGGCTTCCTCTACTCCGGGTGGGCCCAGGCCGCCCTCCCCCACAAGCGCCTGCCCGACGACGCACCTTGGCAGATCACCACTGAGCGCGTTACCCTTATCGTGCAACCGGGCCTACGTGCCGTACCGAACGGCGAGCCGGTGAGCGTTGGCGTCCCGTACGGAAGCCGCGCGCGTCTCATCCTGCTTTACCTTCAGTCAGAGGCAATCCGAACCAACAGCCGTGACATTGAGCTCGGGAAAAGCCTGCACGCTTGGCTGCGTCGCCTCGGCATCCCTATCGGCGGCAAGTCCATGAAGGACGTACGAGACCAAGCGGAGCGCCTAAGCCGCTGCCGGATGACTTTCACAATCAAACAGGGCAATCGAACTGGGCTTGTAAACCAGAACCTGCTCGACACCTCGATGTTCGTCGAGGACGACAACGCGCAGGGCAACTTATTCATCGAGACAGCAACGCTGTCGGAGATGTTCTTCCAGCAACTGAAAAAGCATCCCGTCCCCATAGAGGAGACGGCGGTCCGGCAGATCGCGAACAACAGTATGGCGCTAGATGTCTACTGCTGGCTCGCCTATCGGCTGCACTCCCTTACGGAACCTACACCGATCGGCTGGCGCGCGCTCCATCAGCAGTTTGGCCGCGGAGTGAAGCGCCTCGACCACTTTAAGGACCAGTTCAAGGATACGCTGGCCCTCGCCACGGCGGTCTACCCTGATGCAGATGTCGAAATGCACGAGCGTGGTATCACGCTCCGTCCGTCGCGGCCGCCGGTGGCGCCGAGCTCGCCGCGTGTCGTAGCGTTCAACGGCCGCGGTCCGCGCCGGGCAGGGTGAAACTGAACTCCCGCCAGAGTCCAGTCTCGGAAGAAGCTCCCGGAAAAGTCCAGGCGCGCCGTTCCCGCCAAAGTCCAGCTGTCACTGGAAACCCAGCTCTTCTAGAGCACTTTGATGTTGCTTGGAATCGCGCGTTCTGATTCGACGCTGTTGA
>NZ_JCACHA010000722.1:0-11000 GCF_059503625.1 Skermanella sp. | reverse complement strand
CCGCCCCCGAAGGCGACGGTGCAATCCGCCCGCAGTTCGGTAAGCACGGCCAGCGCCTTTTCGGTCACATCGACCGGCGTGTGCATCGTAGCGCCGGCGAAGACCCCGGCCGCCAGATCTCCAAGACCGGCGGCGAGAGTCTCGGCTGCCCCCTTCTGATTCGGCGTCGACAGGACGAGCGCGCGGGAGCAGCCGAGTTCGCGGATCATATCGCCGGTCCGCCCGAGCGTGTCCGGTCCGAAGACGATCCGCGCCGGGTTCACTTTGAGTTCGAATGATTTCATTGCTGTCCTCACGCTTCGCCTCGACACCGGGCGCCTTGATCGTCGCCGGCCTTATCCGCCATCGTCGTCCGGAACCGCCGATAGCTCTATCATCATCCGGGCGAATTCGGCGCGTCGGGCTTGTCTTGACCTTCAACGCGCTGGCGGCGACGATCCGGGCAGGGTTTCCGGCTTGCCGGCGGGAGCGACCTGCATCTGACATTACCGACTTGCGAGCCCTTCAGGATGAATATCGTCACCGCATGGTTCCGCCGGAACTTCGCCAACCCCCAGGTGGTGCTGCTCGCCATCCTCCTGATAGCCGGCTTCGGCATCCTCGCGGTCGCCGCCGACACCCTGGCGCCGCTGATCGCCAGCATCGTCATCGCCTACCTGCTGGACGGCGCGATCGCCCTGCTGGAACGCTGCCGGGTACCGCGCGGACTGGCGGTCGGCCTGATCTTTTCGCTGTTCGTCGCCGGCTTGCTGGCGATCTTCCTGATCCTGCTGCCCCTGCTGCTGGCCCAGATCGCCCAACTCGTCCAGCAGCTCCCGGCGATCCTCACCCTGACTCAGGATCTGATACTGGAACTGCCCGAGCGGTATCCCGACCTGTTCGAAGACCAGCAGATCCGCGAGTTCCTGGCGTCGCTCCGCAACGACCTGATCCTGATGGGGCAGCGGATCCTCAGCGCCTCGGTCGCGTGGCTGCCGGCTGTCGTGAACGTGGTCGTCTATCTGATCCTGATGCCGATGCTGGTCTTCTTCTTCCTGAAGGACAAGGATCTCATCCTGAACTGGGTCCTCAAGTTCCTGCCGCCCGAGCGGCCTCTGGCCGATCAGGTCTGGCGGGAAGTGGATGCGGAAATCGGCGGCTATGTCCGGGGCAAGATCTACGAGTTCCTGATCGTTGCGGCTGTCACGTATCTGGCGTTCGTGCTGCTCGACCTTCAGTTCAGCGCCCTGCTGGCGATCGTGACCGGCGTGTCGACCTTCATCCCCTATATCGGCGTGGCGCTCGCGGCCTTGCCGGTCGCAGTGATCGCCTACGCGCAGTGGGGAATGGGGCCGGATTTTCTCTGGGTCATGGGCGCCTATGCGGTGATCCAGCTGATCGACGGCAACGTCCTGGCCCCGCTCCTGCTGTCGGAGGTCGTCAACCTGCACCCGACCGCCGTCATCGTGGCGCTGCTGGTGTTCGGCAGCATCTGGGGGTTCTGGGGCATCTTCTTCGCCATCCCGCTGGCGACACTCGTTCATGCGGTTCTCAACGCATGGCCGCGGGGAAAATGACGGGGGGAGGGCCGAAGCCCTCCCTCAATCGCTCCGGATCTCGCCCGAGACGGGATCGATCCTGATTTCGCGATCGCCGCCGTTCCGGGTCCGGTATTCGACCTCGTAGTAACCGTCATCGTCCCAATCGACATCCTCGATATAGGCCACGTCGTCGTTCTGCTCGACGATGGCGATCAGCTGAGACAGCGGCCGGGCGTTCTGTGGGGCGGCGCGTCGGCCAGTGCCGGTATGGCCGCGCACATCGTCCCCAGGGCCAGGATTGCGGCAAGTCCTCTCAACATCGACTGCTCCTGCGGTGTGCTTCACGACACCTTCGTCTTCAGGGATCAGTTGGAGTCCCGGCGCGCCTGACCGGTCTTCACGGCCTGTGACACCCGGCCGATCTCGCGGGGATCGACGCTTACCGTCGGTTCCTGGTTCTCGACCATCGTCATGGATCGATTGGCGGTCCGGCCCGAACTGGGGTGATGGCGCATCCGGTTTTCGCGTTTCAATTCCAGCGCACGACGGGCGAAGTCACCTTGGCCATTGGGTTTCTCCGCTTTCCCGATACGCGCCAGCTCCCGGTTGACGCGCTTCAACGCACCGGAAAGGATCTCGCCCTTGCGCTCGGTGCCGGCGTTGTCGCTGGCGGCGGCCATTCCGCGAGGTTCGGCCTTGCCGCGCATCTCGCGGCGCTGCTGCTGGGCACGATCCCGCGCCTTCCTGCGGTATTCGCGGAGCAATTTGAGACTGTCTGTCAAGGCTTCCCTGGAAAGCTCGCAAATCGCCGGATAGTGGGTTTGCTCGACGACCTCGAACTCTTTTGCAGTCAGCGCCCGCTTTTCAGTAGAGATGGGTACACTCATGAACATCCTCCCTGGTCTTCCGATCGGTGTCTTTAGTTAGATCCTTGTCGGGATTTTCCAGGTCTTGATTTCCATGTTTTTCAACTCAGATCTTCTGCTGCCCTGTTCTCCCGAACGCAATGCCAAGGGCCTTGATGCGGGATGAAAGTGTCGTCGGCCGCATGCCCAGCAGCTCCGCGGCCCCTCCAGCTCCCGATATCTTTCCGCCGGCTGCATCCAGCGCCGCGAGGATGCTCGCGCGCTCCCGCTCGCGAAGGTCGTTTCGCGTTTCGATCTGCCGCGTTTCGATCTGCCGCGTCTCGACCTGTCGCGTCTCGACCTGCGGCACGGCACCCTCCTCCATTTCGGTGCGAGGCTCCTCCGTCCGGACCGGAGGCGCCGGCAGGTCGATGTGGATGCGGCTGTGCCGCGCCAGGATCGCCGCCCGCTCGATCACGTTCTGAAGCTCGCGGACGTTGCCCGGCCAGCTGTAAGCCACCAGCCTGCGGACATCGCCTTCGCTCAGCGTCAGGTCGCCCGAGTTCAGCTTGCCGCTGACATCCCTCAGGAAATGCGCCGCCAGTATCGGAATGTCCTCGGCCCGGCTGCGCAGCGACGGGGATTCGATCGGAAAGACGTTCAGGCGGAAATACAGGTCCTGCCGGAAACGCCCCTGCTCGACCTCGGCGCGCAGATCCCGGTTGGTCGCGGCGACGATGCGGACATCGACCTTCCGCGTCCTTTCCTCCCCGACCCGCTCGAACTGCCCTTCCTGGAGCACGCGGAGCAGCTTGCCCTGGAGCGCCAGCGGGATCTCGCCGACCTCGTCCAGGAACAGCGTGCCGCCGTCGGCCAGTTCGAACCGTCCGACCCGGTCGCGCAATGCCCCGGTGAAGGCGCCGCGCGCATGGCCGAAGAATTCGCTTTCGAACAGCTCGCGCGGGATGGCCGCGCAGTTGACCCGGATCAGCGGACGCTCGCTGCGCCGGCTCGCGTCGTGGATCGCCCGCGCGATCAGTTCCTTGCCGGTCCCGGACTCGCCTGTCACCAGCACGCTGGCATCGGTCGGGGCGACCAGTTCGACCTGCCGAAGGATGTGCTGGATGGCGCCGCTCCGACCGATGATGCCCCGGTGCTTGCCGGTGATCCGGATTTCCTCCTGAAGATAGGCGTTCTCCTGTTCGAGCCGCTTACGCAGCCGATCGACCTCGGCTAGGGCCGCGCGCAGGCGCTCGTCGGCCTCGCGCCGCTGCGTTATGTCGCGAAACACCACGACTGCTCCGATGACCCGCGCGCCGCTGCGGATCGGCGTGCTGGTATACTCGACCCAGACCGGCCGGCCGTCGCGCCGCCAGAACACCTCGTCGGACACCCGCCGGACCCGCCCCTCGCGGAATGCCATGTAGATCGGGCAGTCCTGCTCGGGATAATGCGTGCCGTCGGGCCGGTGGTGGTGGACGATGGCATGGACGTTCAGTCCGAGCAGGTCTTCCGCCGACCATCCCAGGATGCGTTCCGCCGCCGGGTTGACGAAGGTCGTCTTGCCCTCCGCGTCGATGCCGTAGATCCCCTCGCCGGCGGCCTGGAGGATGAGCTGGCTTTCCCGCTCGATGTTCTGGAACACACGCTGGACGCGCCGCCACTCGCCGATGCCGTCGCGCATGTAAAGCTCGGCCTCGGCGTCGATTTCGCGCCGCCGGTGACCGTCCAGATCGTACAGCGTCAGCAGGATCGCCGGCCCTTCCTGTCCACCCTCGGCCAGCAGCACCCCGGAATACTCCAGCCGCAGTTCGGATTCCCCCGCATGGAGGGGCGCCAGCCCGCGCGACCGGTAGGAGCCCCGGTTCAGCACCGCCTCGGTGAAGACGACGAGTTGCGCCTCCTGTCCCCGGTGCAGGTCCGTGACCGGCGTGGCGCGCAACCGCTGGCGATCCTGGCCGAGCAGGCGGCAAGCGGCGGGATTGGCGTCCAGGATGCGGCCGGAGGCCGGATCGACGATCAGCGCCGCCTCGATCCCGCAGTCGAACGCAACGCCCCATTTGACGAAATTACGTGAATCCATCCACGAGTTTTCGTGATTCACGAGTTCTCGTCAATTCCTCTTCCTGAAAAATCGGCGGAATTTCGCCGATTTTCCGCAAAAGACAGATTGGTACGCCGCTTGCTGAACACCTCCACAGGCCTCCCGCCCCGTTCCAATCCCGACCCCCGAAGGAAGATCCGCCATGAAGCGCGAAGCCGTCACCGAGAAGATCCTCAGCAAGAAGCGCCTCAAGGGCCTGTCCTGGGCCGAGATCAACGGCCGCATCGGCGGCTGCTCGCCGGTGCTGATCACGGCGGCCCTGCTGGGCCAGATGAAGCTGACCAGGGAGCAGGCAACCGTCGCCGCCGACATCTTCGAACTGGACGAGGAGGAAACCCTGCTCCTCCAGGAGATCCCCTATCGCGGCTCCCTGCCGACCGCCGTTCCGACCGATCCGCTGATCTACCGATTCTACGAGCTCGTGTCGGTCTATGGAACGACCTGGAAGGAGTTGATCCAGGAGGAATACGGCGACGGCATCATGAGCGCCATCGACTTCGACATGGTGATGGAGCGCAAGCCCGATCCCAAGGGCGACCGCGTCCAGATCACGATGTCGGGCAAGTTCCTGCCCTACAAGTCCTACTGAAAGAACGCCCGCCCATGGCCGCCCGTCCCCCCGTTGCCGGCGCACCTACCGAAACGGCCGGAAATCTTCGAGGGACGGGTAGCCATCGTCGGCTTCCTGACCGAAAAATGGGCAGAGCAACTGGACGACCGCTTGGTCACAGAACTCCGGGTCGTCCACGAGAACCGCATCGCCGTTCGCTTCCAGTACGGGCACCGCAACGCCGCGAAGCTTGGTATTCGATGAGCTGAAATTTGCGGCAAGTCATGCTTTTAAAAAGGGCAGTCTAGCAAGGACAGTTCACACGCCTTAGAGAGTCCGGATTGGACGTCACTCTCCATTCCTAATACAGACTGTTCTAGTCAGCGGAGAGATTTATCTCTTGATCGCAAACTCGGTTTCGGAGTAGAAGAATTTTGTCAGAGTTTACTTCGATCCGGAGAGTTTTCTCCTGGGATGCCAGAAGTAATCAGGCCGTAACGGCGCGGCGCATCCTGACATCATCGCCCATCGGGCGGACAGCAACGGTGCTGTGTGATCGCGACACTGCTTCCTTGGGAAGCGGGATCGCAGGAACGCGGCGCCATGCCTCGTTCCACAGCATGACCATCGAAGAAAGCGCTCCTCACGGGGCGCTCAGCATTCCGCATGCCCTGTTCTGCGGGTGAGCGGTACCGACCGAACCTTATCCGATCTCCGCCGGATACGATCCTCCAGGAAGGACCAAGCAATGTCTTATCTCGCTCCCGCCGAATTCGTCACCAAGATGGTGGACGCCGGTGAGTCCAAGATCTTCATGTCGACCCGCGACACGCTGATCCGCGCCTATATGGCCGGAGCGATCCTGGCGCTCGCCGCGGTCTTCGCGGTGACGGTGGCCGTGCAGACCGGCATTCCGATCGTCGGCGCGATCCTGTTTCCGGTCGGTTTCTGCATGCTCTACCTGCTGGGCTTCGACCTGCTGACGGGCGTCTTCACCCTTACGCCGCTGGCGCTGATCGACAAGCGGCCGGGTGTCACCGTGGCCGGCGTGCTGCGCAACTGGGGGCTCGTGTTCGTCGGAAACTTCGCCGGCGCCCTGACCGTGGCGCTTATGATGGCGATCGTCTTCACCAACGGCTTCACGACGGCGCCGGACGCCGTCGGCCAGAAGATCGGATCGATCGGCGAATCCCGCACCGTCGGCTATGCCGCCCACGGCGCCGCCGGCATGCTCACGCTCTTCATCCGCGGCGTGCTGTGCAACTGGATGGTCTCGACCGGGGTCGTGGGGGCCATGGTATCGACCTCCGTCCCCGGCAAGGTCATCGCGATGTGGATGCCCATCATGCTGTTCTTCGGCATGGCCTTCGAGCATTCGGTCGTCAACATGTTCCTGTTCCCGTCGGGCCTGATGCTGGGCGGCAACTTCTCGATCATGGACTACATGATCTGGAACGAGATCCCGACCGTCCTGGGCAACCTTGTCGGCGGACTGGCCTTCGTCGGCCTCACCCTCTATTCCACCCATATCAAGACGGGCGCCAAGCGCACCGTTGACCGGCGCCCGCTGCGCGTAGCGGCCGAGTAGGTCCAAGGCGCCCGGAAGCCCCGCCCGGCCAAACCGATGGCCGGGCGGGGCTTCCGTCAAGAGGTAGGCATGGCAGGCAAACTCGCCGTTTCGGTCGGGCAGCACTCCGATCCGGGCCGCAAGGACCGGAACCAGGACTTTCACGGGGCACTGCTCCCGGAGGGGCACGTCCTTGCGTCAAAGGGCGTGGCGCTGGCGCTCGCCGACGGCATCTCCTCCAGCCCGGTCAGCGGGACCGCCTCGGAATCGGCAGTCAAGAGTTTCCTCACCGACTACTACTGCACGTCCGACGCCTGGTCGGTCAAGACCTCGGCCCAGCGCGTCATCGATGCGGCCAATTCCTGGCTCCATGCGGAAACCAGACGCGGCCGGCACGCCCATGATCCCGACCGGGGCTATGTCTGCACGCTGAGCGCCCTGGTGCTGAAATCGCGCAGCGCGCATCTCTTCCACATCGGCGACTGCCGGATCTTCCGCCTCGCCGGCGAGACGCTCGAGCAGCTGACCGAGGATCACCGGGTCGTGATTTCCTCGCAGGAAAACTATCTCGGACGGGCGCTGGGCGCCGCACCCAACGTCGAGATCGACTACCGCATCCTCGACCTCAGTCCGGGCGACGTGTTCGTGCTCGCCACTGATGGCGTCTACGAGCATGTCCCGCCCCGCACCGTCACGCAGGCCATCGCGGCATCCGGCGGCGATCTGGACCTTGCCGCCCGGCGGATCGTCGAAGAAGCGCTGACCCGGGGCAGCACCGACAACCTGACGATCCAGATCGCGCGCATCGACGCCCTGCCGGACGGAGACGCAGGCGACCTTTTCGGCCGGATCGATACCCTTCCCGCCCCTCCCTTGCCCGAAGCACCCGGCGACTTCGACGGCTACCGGTTGCTGCGGCAGCTCCATTCCAGCAGCCGCAGCCACATCTTCCTGGCGGCTGACGGGGAAACCGGCGAGAAGGTCGCGCTCAAGCTTCCCTCGGTCGACCTGCGCGAGAACGGAGCCTATCTCCGGCGCTTCATGATGGAGGAATGGATAGCGCGGCGCATCGGCAGTCCCCACGTGCTCAAGGCGGCAGACCCCGGACGCCGGCGAAACTTCCTCTACACGGCCACCGAATACGTCGAGGGCCGGACCTTGCGGCAATGGATGTTCGACAATCCCCATCCGGATCTCGAGACGGTGCGCGGCAACGTCGAGCAGATCGGCAAAGGTCTGCGGGCTTTCCATCGCCTGGAGATGGTTCACCAGGACCTGCGTCCCGAAAACATCATGATCGACCGCGACGGCGCCGTTAAGATCATCGACTTCGGATCGACCAGGGTAGCCGGCGTCCGCGAAGCAGCACCAGAGTTCGACGATGACGAGATATTGGGGACGGCACAGTATGCAGCACCCGAATATTTCCTCGGCCATCCGGGAACGGAGCAGTCCGACCTCTTCTCGCTCGGGGTCGTGACCTACGAGATGCTGACCGGCAGGCTCCCCTACGGCGCGGAGGTCGCGAAGGCCCGCAGCCGCAAGGCACAGGGCCGGCTCCGCTATGCGACGGCGCGGAACGGGTCGCGCCGCATTCCCGACTGGCTGGACGACGCCCTGCGCCGCGCCGTCCATCCCGATCCGCTGAAGCGCCACGAAGCGGTCTCGGAGTTCATCGCCGACCTGCGCCGGCCGAACCCGGACTACCTGCCGGACCGCAGCGCTCCCCTGATCGAGCGCGACCCACTGGCGTTCTGGCAGACGCTGTCGCTGATCCTCGCGGTCGTCGTCGTGTTCCTCGTCGTCAGGCGGTAATCGTCGGACAGCAGCCGTGCCGGTTTGTTGGTCGACAGGAAATTCGCGGGCGGCGCAATCTCCTGACGATGCGGCATCGGAAGCCGGCATGGGTAGGCAAAGTTTTCCCTGAGGAAATAAGTTCACAGCAACAATACTCCGTTTTGATAAATATCTGCGTATGATACCCAAATATACTTGGAATTTTGTTTGGTATGAATATTGCTATATACCTCAATGTACTGAGATCTTACATGATCCTATAGGTATTTTATGATTGGGTTACTCAACAGCAACGCATTGATAGCGGTCCAGCAACTTCAAAACCTCCAGGAGATATCCGCCAAGACGTCAAAGCGCATCAGCACCGGCCTTGCGGTGGCGGATGCTTACGATGACGGTGCTTCCTGGTCGGTCACCACGCGCATCTCATCGCACAGCGCGGCGCTCGGCGCATTGATGGAAAGGCGGCAGAATGTATTCGGACTGCTCGACCTGACGTACAAGGCCATCGATACTTCGTTCGAACAACTCCAGAGCCTCCGGGAGAAAGCCGTCCTTGCGGCGGATACTTCCTTGGTCGGCGACCAGCGCCGGCATGTTCAGGATGCTTTCAACAGCGCCCGTGATCGGTTGACCGCCACGGCGAAGGAAGCGACGTTCAATTCTCTGAACCTGATCGACGGTGTTGGATCCGATAGGGTTTCGATAGCGCTGGGCGGGCGCAGCTTTACCGGGGGCGCCGATATCCAGCCGGAACCCGGAGAGCAGTTCGACATAGGAATGGATTTCACGTTCGGAGGTGAACAGCCCGAACGAATGCGTGCGGAAATCGCCTACCGCTATGAATGGGACGACGGCAGCGGCGTCTGGCAGTCGCAGGATCTGGATACTGCCACCATGGATCCATCGATCTATCATGCTCCCGGGGAGGTGGAGACCGTGTCGGCTTCGCTTACCATTCCAGCGGTTTCGCCAGCGGCGGTGAGAGGCCGCGTGGTAGCGTCCCTAAGCGGCCTGTATCCGGCACCCGATGGCGACGAGTTTGCCGAATCTCCGTCCGTCGTAGCATCCTGGGACGATGTGGTCACCGGTCTGCCGCAGGGTGTCGCCGGCCTGTATCAATTGGTCGGAAGCGTCGGCTTCGGATCGCCGCCTGTCGCGGCACCGCCGTCGCCTCCTGCCGGAGGGCCGGTCCAGGCCACATTCAGCATCCAGCCGAACAACCCGGCGGACACCAGTTCACGGCATGTTGTCCTGGGCTTCCAATCGACTACCAAAGACTCCCAAGGAAACACATATTCGGCTTATCAGGGTTTGAGCACGTGGACCAACGTGGCTCCCAATACGACTTTGTCTTTCAACGGCAATGTCCCTGCGCCCTCGACTCCGGGACGCCTGACCAGCGGCAGTCTCGTCGTGACGGCCGTGGAGAACAACGGCACCGGCGCCAGCCATAGCGTGGCGATCGCATCGTGGGACAAGGCAGTAAGCTTGCCCACGCCTGTCTATGCAACGAGAACCTGGTCGACCAAACTCGAAACGATCAACTCCACGGAGGGCGAGTCCCTTCCGATCCGTGAAACCGACCTCACGGCCCAGGGCCTCGGACTGGATACCGCCAGCCTCGCGACGGCGGACGATGCCAGACAGACGCTCCTTAGGATCGACCAAGCCGAAAAGACGCTTGGCTTATGGGCTCAGAAATACGCCAGCACCGCCCGATCCCTGGTGCAGCGTACCGAGTTCGTGAACTCTCTCATCGATGCGGAAAAACAGGGCTCCGGCGCTATTGCCGATGCGGATCTGGGCAAGGAAAGCGCTAAACAGCAGGCGATGGCGGTCAGGCTCCAGTTAAGTCAGAACAGCCTCAGTATCGCCAATCAGGAGCCGCGCATTCTCTTGAAGCTGTTCGGACTCTAAGAACTTGCCCGCAGACGGCACGGACCGGACCACGGCGGACGCAAGCGAGCCTGCGCCGCCTCACACGCCCCTGCTCTCGAAACGCCGCGCCAGTCGCTGGAACAGGGGGCGGGCATGCAGGAAAGCGATATAGGCCCGCTCCAGCCCCGCCAGCACATATCCGTTGCGGGCGGCGATGCCCAAGGGACGGAGCAGCGGGATCGCGCGCCACATCGCGGCGAAGGCGGCGGCGCCGGACAGCAGCCGGCCGTCTTCCCGTGCGTGGAAGCGGGCAAGCAGTGCGGCGCGGTCGATCGGACAGGAGGCATCGTCGCTGGCGACATCGATGAAGCGGATGGCGCCCCGGCGGTCCAGCCGGCGCATCAGAGCGATCTCGCGCCGGCAGAGGGGACAGGCGCCATCGTGCCAGACGGTCAGTTCGGCCATGGTTCGATCACCTGGTTCCTCCATGCGTCAATCGGCGTCCGGATCGCCCGCCGCCGGCCGCAATGCCACGACCGGGACGCCGTTCCTGCGCCTTCGGAACACCGTGATCAACACGCCGGTCAGCCCCATGACAGCCGAGAGCGCGAGGATAACGCCGCCGGCGCCGGACATACCGGCGAAGAGTCCCACGAGCAACCCCGCCAAAGGCTGCGACAGGGTGATTGCTCACGGGGTTGACAAAAAGGGTTGCGCTGGAGCTCGCAATATGAGT
>NZ_JCACHA010000721.1:0-11011 GCF_059503625.1 Skermanella sp. | reverse complement strand
GCTGAGGAAGTCGGCGAGGCCGTACTGATTCGGCAGGCTGAGCGACCGGTGGATGTTGGGACGGCGCAAGTCGCAGTCCACGATCAGCACGCGGCGGCCGGCGATGGCGGTCACCCGGGCCAGCGTCGCGACCAGGGCCGACTTGCCCTCGCCCGGAACGGCCGAGGTCAGAAGGACGATGTTGCCGGTGCCCTTGCGCTGGTGGGCGATGATCAGCGAGGTGAACAGGCTCTTGACCGCCTGCGAATAGGCCGATGCCGGCTTGTCCAGGGCGTAGTCCTGCGGCGGCATGCGGCTGAGCCGGTTGCGCTTGACCAGCGGGATCATGCCGAGGGACGGCAAGTGCAGCATGCGCTCGACGTCTTCCTGCGTCTGCATTCCGCGTTCGAGCTGCTCGGCCAGGAAGACCAGCGTCAGGCCCAGGCCGGTCGCCAGGATCAGCGCCACCGCGATGAACAGGGGCTTCTGCGGGAAGGACGGGTTGAGCGGCGAATTGGCGGTAGAGACGATCCACGCGTTCGGCTGCTCCAGATCGACCGACTGGGTTTCCTTCGACCGCGCCAGGAAGTTTTCGAACAGCGCCCGGTTGGCGTCCGCTTCGCGCTGGAGAGCGCGGATCTGGACGTCGGACTGGTTGACGCGGGCCGCTTCCTGTTCGAGCCTGGTCATGGACTGCTCGAGCGACGCGACCCGCTGCTGGGTGACCGCCGCCTGATTGCGGAGAGCGCGGAGGCGGTTGTTGGCTTCGTTGTTGATCTCGTTGCTGACCGAGCTGATCTGGGACTTCAGGTCGACGACCTGCGGGTGGCGCGGACCCAGGTTGTTCAGCAGTTCGGCTTCACGCTGGCGAAGTGTCGTCTCCTGGGCGCGCAGTCCGTTTACCAGGGTGCTGTCGGTCACGTCGAACACCGCCCGGATGCCGCGCGCTTCGACGGCGCTCTCGACGCTGCGGAGCTGCGCCACGGAGGTGCTGTTTTCGGCACGCGCCATGACGAGCTGGGTGTTGAGCTGGGAGAGCTGCTCGTTGACCAGGCCGGCATCGCGGCCCTGGACGACGCCCTGGCTGGCGCGCGCGGTCTCCACCGCCCGCTCCGCCGTCTCGACTTCCTCGCGCAGGCGGGTCAGCCGCTCGGTCAGCCAGGCATTGGCCTTCTGGCGGGCGTCGAACTTTTGTTCGAGCTGCTGCGTGATGTAGAGATTGGCGATGCTGTTCGCCACGCTCGACGCGATCGCGGGGTCCTGCGAGGTGAAGCTGATGTTCAGGACGCGCGACCGTCCTACGCTGGAGACGTTCAGCCGGCTCAGGAACTTTGCCTCGATGGCGGTGCGCAGGCGCGCTTCCGCGGCGGCCGGATCCGGCGTCTCCTCCTCGCCGTCGGAAAGCAGGCTCTTCAGCCACTGGACGGGCGGCAGGTCGCGGAGACTGGGAAGCTTGAAGCTGTCGGCTTCCTGTTCCGCCGCCACCTTCGGGTTGAACTCGGCCAGTCTGTCCAGTCCCAGCTGGGCGATGACGCGCGATGCCAGTTCGTCGGATTGGACGACCTGGATTTCACTTTCGATGGTCGACTGGTCGGCAGGACCGCCGGCGACCAGGGATTCGATATTGATGACGCGCTGCTCGCGCGGGTCCACCATGACCGACGTGGTCGCGGTGAAAAGTGGCGTCAGCATATAGACATTGACGATGCCGATCAGCGTCACAATTCCTATCGTACCGAGCAGCAAATATTTCCGGCGCGACAGGACCATCAGCAAGTCGGCCAGCCCAAGGGTAGGCGCCGTCCTGGACGGGCCCTCCTCGTGGGTGGTCCAATCATGCCGGTCGGTCTCTTGGCGTTCCGGCGTCAAAAGCTTGTTCATCGGTGGTATCCGGTAGTTTTACACGCGCATGCGACATCTCAGGACGAACATTGTCGCCTGAGGCTTTGTTCAGTGGAATGCCGGGTGTCTTCCTATGCGCAGAGCAGACAATGCTAAAAGGTGGTGCATGTTAGCCGTATGGGTTAAAGATCAAAGCCAACGCACAGGAAGACAAGATGCATTACATTTGAGTCTAATTACCACAGTCTATAGTACTCAGCGCTTTGGGAGGCATTTGGATTCTCTTGGCGGTTCTATTATACAGAGATCTTGATGCCAATGTATGGCTGTTACATGGCAAAGGACGTTAGATCGAGAACCATCAATGGGTGCCCACTACGGGTAGGACTTAATTGCCGTGGCGCTCAGGCCAACAACGGTCACCATCCGTCCTATAGTCGGAACTCTTGATTTCCAGCCGCTACGACCGCCTCCCGACCCCCTCGCGATCTTGTGCAACTGTTGCAGTCCTGTTGAATGGCCACTGAAACCATGACGGCTTCCACACCGATGACTCCGAAAATTTGCCTGTTTCTCCAGGATCTTCATGGGGGAGGGGCTGAACGGGTCATGCTGCGTCTGGCGGCCGGAATAGCTGCGCGCTCCTATGCCGTGGATCTCGTCCTGATCAAGCGCGAAGGCGCCTACCTGGACTCGATCCCGCCGGGGGTGCGGCTCGTCGTGCTGAACACGCGCCGGACGCTTAACAGCGTTGCGGCGCTTGCAGGCTACCTTCGCCGTGAACGCCCCGCCGCCATGCTTACGGCGCTGGTCCACGTCAACGTCGGCGCCCTGCTGGCCTCGACGCTGTCGCGGGCACGGACCCGCGTCATCGTGACCGAGCACAGTCAGATCACCCGCAACTTCGCGGCCCTGACGTCGCGGACCGTGAAGCTGGCATACAGGATGGTGCCGCGCGTCTACCCGCTGGCGGCCCGCGTGGTGGCCGTATCGGGCGGCGTCGCCGACGATCTGGCGACGTTCAGCGGCATGGGGCGAGATAACATCAGCGTCATCCATAACGGCATCGTGACGCCCGAACTCTACGCCAGGGCCGCGGAGCCCTGCGATCACCCATGGCTGGCTCCCGGCGAGCCTCCGGTCATCATGGCGGCGGGACGTCTGGCTCCGGTCAAGGACTTCGCGGCCCTGATCCGCGCCTTCGCGGAACTGAGGGCACGCCGCCATGCCCGGCTGCTGATCCTGGGCGAGGGCGAACTGCGCGGCGAGCTTGAGAAGCTGGCATCCGATCTGGGCGTGGCCGACGATGTCGGGATGCCGGGCTTCTATGCCAATCCCTATGCGGTGATGTCGCGCGCGTCGGTCTTCGTCCAGTCTTCGCAGTGGGAAGGCCTGCCGTCCGTTCTGGTCGAGGCGATGGCCTGCGGCACTCCCGTGGTCGCGACCGACTGTCCGGGCGGTACCCGGGAGATCCTGGACGACGGCCGCCTGGGCATGCTGGTGCCGATGAACGACGATCGGGCCATGGCCGACGCCATTCTCCGAACCCTGGACCAGCCGGTCCAGACCAGCGAGATGGCGCGGAAGGTCGAGGAGTTTACCCTTGATCGGGCGGTCGATACCTATCTCGAACTGGCGCTCGGACCCCAGGCCGCCCGCCGGCCCCTGGTCCATCCCCAGATGGCGCAGCCGGAAGCGGGCGTCAATCGATGAGCGGACAGGCGGCGGCAGTGTCCATGACCGGAAGTGAAGCTCGGCGGCTGGTCCTGCTCATCACCCATATGGACCAGGGCGGAGCGCAGGAGGCGCTGCTCCGTCTGGCCCGCGAACTGCGCGCCCGCGGCCATGACGTGGAGACGTGGTTCCTTTACGAGAAGTCGCCGCTCTACCGGAACGAGGACCGCGTCCGGGTCCTGCTGCCCGAAGCGTCACCCGGCGCGTCCGGCTATCTCCGCATCCTTCCCCGCCTGGTCGGCCAATTGAAGGCGCACCGCCCGGATGCCGTGATCAGCTTCCTGCCGCTCGCCAACGGCCTGGGGCAGATCGCGGCCCGGCTGGCCGGGGTCCGCCATCGGGTGGCCTCCCAGCGCAACCCCGGCTGGAGCTATAGTCCGCTGATGCAGCGGCTGGACAAGCTGGCCGGAAGCGTCGGCTGCTACACGGTCAATGTCGGTAACTCCCAGTCCGTGCTGGATAGCTTCGACCGTTATCCGGCCTCGTACCGGCGACGTCTGACGGTCGTCCACAACGGGATCGACTGGCGTCCGTCGGCCCTGGACGCCGCCGCCGCGCGGTCGCGCTTCGGTCTGCCGTCCGGGCAGCCGGTGATCCTGAACATCGGCAGGCTGGCCGAACAGAAGAACCAGGCGCTGCTGCTCCGGGCGCTGGCCGCTATGTCCGCCGGACATCTGGTGCTGGCGGGCGACGGCGAGGACAGGGGCGACCTGGAAGCGGCGTCGGTCCGGCTCGGCATCGCCGACCGGGTGAGTTTCCTGGGCGAGGTCAAGCGGGCCGATATCCCGGACCTGCTTCGTGCCGCCGACATCTTCGCGATGCCGACCCGGTACGAGGGACAGAGCAACGCCTTGCTTGAGGCGATGCATGCCGGGCTGGCGATCGTGTCCAGCGACATCCCGGCCCAGGCGGAAACGCTCGGCGGTCCCGGCCCGGACGCCGCGGGGGAACTGCTGCCCCTCGATGGCGACGGTGCCTGGATCGCGGTGCTGGAAACTCTGGTAAGCGATGCCGGGCGCCGCGCCGCCCTGGCCGAGCGGGCGCGGGTTCGGGCTCAGTTGTTCACCGCCGGGCGGATGGCGGACGGTTTCGAGCGTCTTATCGTTCCCACTTCCCAGGAAGGCCGGCTCTACCGGCCCCAACCGGGCTGAGACTTCGCGGAGTTCCCAGGCTTGATGTCCCTTGCTTACATCATCACCGCCTATAAGCAGCCGTCGCAGTTCGCCCGGCTGATGGACGCGCTCTGGCATCCCGACGATCACTTCGCCGTCCATGTCGATGCCAAGACTCCCCCCGAGGTCCACCGGGAGTTCGTTCTGGCCGCCAGGGGCCGCGGCAATATCGAGTTCGTCCCGCCGGTTTCGGTCGTGTGGGGCGGATTCGGCCTCTGCCAAGCCGAATGGAATGCGCTGAATGCCCTGATCCGCCGCCCCGGCTGGACTCACATGATGAACATCACGGCTCAGGATTTTCCGCTCCGGACGCGTGAGCGGATGATCGAGGAGCTGCGCTCCGAACCGGGCGTCAACCACATGCGGGTTCTGCCGCTGGCCGACAGCAAACCCCATTTCCGCCGGCGGTTCCACTGGGTCTGCGTCGAGGCCGGCGGCAAGCTGCGGCGTCTTCCGCTCCCCTATCCCAAGCCGCGCGGGTTCCGGAACGACTGGATCGGCGACGGCTGGCATATCCTGACGCGGGAGTTCTGCGAGTGGGCCGTGACGGCGCCGGTGGCCCAGGACTGCCTGCGCTGGTTCCGCCGCGTCAAGCATCCTCACGAGTCCTGGTATCAGGCCATGATGATGGCGAGCCCCTTCGCCGGCACGGTCGATGCCGACAACAAGCGCTTGATCAAGTGGGTGCCCAATTCCGGCAATCCACGGGTCCTGACATCGTCCGACCTGCCGGAACTGGAATCGTCGTCGGCCTTCTTTGCCCGAAAGTTCGACGAAACGGTCGATGCCGAGGTGCTGGACCGGCTGGCCTTACGGCTGCGCGGGTCGATGGCCGCCTGAAGCCGGGGCGGAACAGGGCCTCGTCCAGCTTTCCTTGACGGTGTCCACACCGTTGGACCGACAGGTTGACGATCCGGCTGCTATTTCACCCGGCATGGACGGGCTGGACCCGGAAAACCGCAGGAGTCCGCCACGGCGGGCTTTCCCATAGTGGTTACTCCGGAAGTGGCACGGCCCTTGCTGATAAGGAAAGCACTGGCGGAGAAGCTGCCGGTTGACGCGATACAAACACCTTATCAGGTCGGGAGATTCACATGAGCACGCATGTTGGCATTGAGCAGAGCGGCAAGTCTGGCGGCGAAGCGGTTGGTTTCTCGGGTTCGTCCTCGATGGGCCTCGGCGGCGATGCCTCCGGGATGGCTTCGGCCGGCGGTCTCGGCTTCAGCAGCGCCGGCGCGGAAGCCGCTGGCGGCAACGCCCTCTCGGGTTCGAACGCTGCCGGCGCCCTGGGCGGCGACGTGAGCGACAACACCCAGATCGGCTCGATCTCCATCAATTCCTGATGGGCGATCCCGGTTTCGGGAGATGCGGAAAGGCGCGGCTTCGACAGCCGCGCCTTTTCCGTTTCCGGATACCGCGTCAGGAGATGGCGGGCCGGCGGCCGGCAGCATAATCCGTGCCGGCTGCCGTACGCGGCGCCAGCGCCTTTACGCGGACCCAATCGGCGGCGAAGATCCACGAAACCGCGATGCAGGGCCAGATCGGCACCAGATAGCGCACTCCGCCGACATCGCCGAGAGCGGTCATGCTGATCGTACCGGCATAGAGGATCGCCGAAGAGCCGATGATCTGAAGATCCAGGCCGATCGGCCGGCGGCGGACCGCGGTTACGACCATCACCAGGATGCCGCCGATCCCGATGACGTAGAAGCCGTAGTAGATCACCCGGAACGCCACGACCGTGGCCGTTCCGCGCTGGGCGTCGCCGATGCCGACCTCCATCTTGAGCCGGCGGGGGCCGGATTCATATTCCCAATTCTCGTCGCCGTCATAGGGCCAGGGCGCCAGCCGCTCGACATCGGCGCGGGCGGCGTCCGCTTCGGCCGGAGTCATGATCGGTGCGAGAGTGACCAGCGCCATGAACTCGCGCCACGACAATTCCAGATATCCCGCCCTGTCCTTGGATACGACGGCGCTGGCGATATCGCGAACGTACAGTTCGCGCTCCCAGCCGTCCGCATGGTCGTACCGGTCCCGATACATCGGGAACAGGACCCCGAAGCGCAGGTAGTTGACATAGGTCTGCGAAATCAGCGTCCTTGCCCGGTCGTTCTCCATCTGGTCGAGACGGCTGACGACCGGCTCCATGATGCGGGCAAGCTCGGACACCGGTTCTTCCAAGGGCGTGCCGGCAAATTCGCCGGCATGCTTCGGCGCCAGCAGCATCGCCTTGCCGAGCAGGCCGGTGCCATGGTTGCTGTTGGTGCCCGTGAAGCCGTGAACCGTGTAGTTGACCGCATAGATGGAGCCGTAGCTGACCAGAACAGTCAGTACGAAGGCGCCGGCCATCCGCGCCAGGCTGACCCGAAGCGCCAGCCACGAATAAAGCCCGATGACGATCAGGAAGGGCAGGTAAACCTGACCCGCCGGCCTGATGATGATGTTGAGCGCCGCAACGGCGCAGATCAGGACGAACCAGGATACGCGCCGGGTCCGGTAGAACTGGATCAGCGCGCCCAGCGCTACCATCGCCGACGAGGTCACGAGAGATTCGGTGACGGCGATGTAGTTGTAGATCGTCGTCACGATGTTGCCGTACAGCAGCACGGTCAAAGCCAGCGTCAGGACCAGCGAGCGCGTCGCTTTCAGCACCACCAGGGCCAGAAAGACGCTGGAGCCGAAGAAGATCAGCGTCTGGACGGTCACGGTGCTGGTCCGGACATCAGCGATCGACGACATCAGCATCAGGAACGAGGGATAGCCGAAGACCCGGAGAGGCGAGAAGGCGAGGTAATCACGGGTATCCGCCGCGATTACCTCCCGCTTGCCCATCAGCAGGTATGTCATGGCTGCGGTGAGAACCAGCGCCAGGACGATAACCGCGGCGCGGCCCCAAGGACTGCTTGCCAGCTTGGCGTCCAGGTTGAAGAATCTCGTCAGCAGGCTCGGACGGTCGGAGTGCCGCATGTCAGCTTTCACAACATCGTTCTTGGCGGGATCGTACTTATTTCAGGAGAGGATCGTTCATGACGAAGCCGGAGTCCTGTCCGCGAATCCGTAACTGCTGCAACGCAACATTGAAAGCTGATTCCGCCAGTCGAGCCAACTCTCAAGGGCCACGCCTAACGGGTTAACGCCGACGCCCACATGCCCAGAAGGAGATCAGGCTGTCTCGGGCATGACAACAAACGGGAACGCAAAAGGGGCGCCGTCGATGACGGCGCCCTTTGACGATGCCCGGATCTGGACTGGTTATTTCTTGCGGAAAGCGTCCAAAGCCACGACCTGACCGGTCTTGCCCTCTTCCGCGGGCTTGGGGCTGCCGAGCTTGGCGGCGTGCTGGGCAGCTTCCTCGGTGACCTCGGCCTCGATCTCTTCGACGCTCGACGGTCCGTCCTGTGCGCCAAGCGGCTGGAACTGGAGCGCGAAGTTGACCGAAGGGTCGGCAAAAGTGGTGATCGCCGCGAAGGGGACGACCAGACGCTCATGCATGTTGTTGAAGCTCAGCGTGACGCCGAATTTTTCCTCGTCCACCTCCAGACCGTAGAACTGGTACTGGAGCACGATCGTCATTTCGCTGGGATACTGCCCGCGAAGATAATCGGGGATATGAACGTCCGGATCGTGCGTGCGGAAGGTCAAATAGAAATGATGGTTGCCGGGAAGACCCCGTTCACCCGCTTGGCGCAAAGCCTCGCGGACCACGCCACGCAAGGCGTTTTCAACCATTTTGTCGTATCTGAGGTACTCGGTAGGCATTCCAGGCGCCGCCTCAACCTAATTAATCAGTGTAAGATACCACTTGATAATCGAGTGGAATCAAAATCCAACGGGAAGCTTCCGCCACTTGATGCCTCCATACGCCAAAGCCGCAGACCACGGCTTGAAAGCAGGCTTGGTGGAGGCACCGGGTACCGCTCCCGGTTCCGCTGCGCCTACTTCGTATGACGCGTACGGTCACAGCCGGGTTCTACTCGGCATCTGGAATATAGGCATTTCGATGGCGGTGCGAAAGAGCCTGATTGCCGCAAGGTCTATATTTCTGAAGAGACGATGCGCCATCTTAATCTACGGCCCGGCTCTGGTCTAAGCGGCGGTGGAGCGCTAAAGTGCCGCCGGACTTTGCAAGCCGGGGACACCATGCCGCTCACTCCAGAGCAACGCGACGAAATCGATCAGCAGCGCAGCAATCCGGTTCAGACCAGACGGGCGACCGTACCGGCGCTGGAGGAAATCCTGTACGAGGCGTTTCCAGCGCTCGACCACGGCTTCGTGCGCGTGATCGACTACATGGGCGACGACGGGGCGGTGGTCCAGGCGGCTCGGGTATCGTACGGCCGAGGCACCAAGAAGGTTAGCGAGGACGCCGGCCTGATCCGCTATCTGATGCGGCACTGGCACTCGACGCCGTTCGAGATGTGCGAAATCAAATATCACGTCAAGTTGCCGATCTTCGTCGCAAGGCAGTGGATCAGGCACAGGACGGCCAACGTCAACGAATACTCGGCGCGCTATTCGATCCTCGACAAGGAATTCTATATCCCTGCGCCCGAGCACCTGTCCGCTCAGAGCGAGATCAACCGGCAGGGCCGCGGCGACGTGCTTCAGGGCGACGAAGCGGCCCGCGTGCTCGATCTGCTGCGGGAGGATTCCGAGCGGGCGTATCGCGGCTATGCCGAGATGCTGAATCAGGACGACCAGGGTGCGGCGCTCGACCCCAACCGCTCCGGACTGGCGCGTGAACTGGCCCGGATGAACCTGTCGCTGAACTATTATACCCAGTGGTACTGGAAGGTGGATCTGCACAACCTGATGCATTTCCTGCGGCTGCGCGCCGACAGCCATGCCCAGTACGAGATCCGGGTCTATGCCGACATCATGATCGACATCCTGCAACGCTGGGTGCCGATGACGTATGAGGCCTTCAGGGATTACCGCCTGGGCGGTACCCATCTGTCCGCGACCGGCCTTGCCATCGTGAAGCGTATGCTGGCGGGCGAAGCCGTGGTTCAGGCCGATAGCGGCCTGAGCAAGCGCGAATGGCGTGAACTGATGGAGCAGCTCGGCCGTTCGCCGGAGGCGTGACGGCCAATCCGGTTGCCGGCACGATTCCGGGACCGGAGTTGGAGAGAGAAGCAATGAAGAAGATGACCCGCATGGCGGGGGCCGTCCTGGCTCTGGTCGGGCTGAGTGCTACAGCCGTCCTGGCGCAGGCCCGTGACGCCACCGTCGCCGTGACAGCCATTGTCGAGCATCCGGCGCTGGACGCTACGCGCGACGGCATCCGGGACGAACTGGCGGCGCAGGGCTGGAAGCCCGGCGAGAACCTGCGGTTCGAGTATCAGAGCGCCCAGGGCAACCCTGGAACGGCTGTTCAGATCGCCCGACAGTTCGTGGGGCAGGGACCCGACGTGATCGTCCCGATCTCGACGCCGTCGGCCCAGGCCGTCGTCTCGGCGGCCCGCGACATTCCGGTCGTGTTCACTGCCGTCACCGATCCGCTCGGCGCACAGCTCGTCCGTAACCTCGATAAGCCCGGCCGAAACGTCACCGGCCTGTCGGACCTGTCGCCGATCGCCGACCATCTGGCGCTGATCCGGGAGGTCCTGCCCGAGGCGAAGCGTCTCGGCGTGCCGTACAATCCGGGCGAGCCCAATTCCGCCACCCTGATCGAGATCATCAAGAAGCTGGCGCCGGAGCGCGGCTTCACCGTCGTCGAGGCGCCCGCCACCAAGTCGTCGGACGTCCAGGGCGCCGCGCGCGGCTTGGTCGGCAGGGTGGACGCGATCTATGTGCCGACCGACAACACGATCGTCTCCGCCTTGGAGGCCCTGCTGATCGTCGGCGCGCAGAACAAGCTGCCGGTCTTCAGCGGCGATACCGACAGCGTCCAGCGCGGCACGATCGCGACCATCGGGTTCAACTACTATCAGGTCGGACGTCAGACCGGCGAGATCGTCGCCCGCGTGCTCAAGGGCGAGAAGCCGGGCGACATCCCGGTGCGCACGGCGCAGGGCACCGACCTGCACGTCAACCCGAAGGCGGCGCAGGCGATGGGCGTCACCATCCCGGAAGCCGTGGTCGCGCGGGCGTCGAAGGTGATCGGGCAGTGACGGTCCGTCATCGGGTGGAGTACGGGGCATGAGCGCCGTAGCCCTGCTGGGTGCGGCGGAACTGGGGCTGGTCTTCGCCCTGGTGGCGCTGGGCGTGTTCATCTCCTTCCGCATCCTGGATTTCCCCGACCTGACGGTGGACGGCAGCTTCCCGCTGGGCGCCGCCGTCGC
>NZ_JCACHA010000720.1:0-11037 GCF_059503625.1 Skermanella sp. | reverse complement strand
GTGATGCGCGCCCTGTACGAAGGCGGCATTCGCCACTTCGACGCGGCCTCGCCCGCCGAAGTGCGTCTGGTCCGCCAGATGTTCCCGAACGCCGAGATCCACTACATGCACCCGGTCAAGTCGCCGGGCGCGATCCATCAGGCGTATTTCGACTATGGCGTCCGCGACTTCTCGCTCGACAGCGCCGAGGAGCTGGAGAAGCTGCTGGAGCAGACGGAGAACGCGGACGACCTCGGCCTGTTCATCCGCCTCGCCTTGCCCAAGGGTCCGGCCGTCTACGACCTGTCCGGCAAGTTCGGCGCCGCCGTCGCCGATGCCGCCGACCTGCTGCGCGCCGCCCGCGCCGTGTCGCCGAAGATCGGCATCTGCTTCCATGTCGGATCGCAGTGCCTGGACCCGTCCGCCTACGAGCGGGCGATGGACCTTGCCGGCGCCGTGATCGCGCAGGCCGGAGTCGAGATCGACGTGCTGGACGTCGGCGGCGGCTTTCCCGTCAGCTATCCCGGCGTGACGCCGCCGCCGCTCGACGACTTCATGGCCGCCATCGCGCGCGGCTTCGCCAAGCTGGCCCTGCCCGCCCGTACCCGCCTGTGGTGCGAGCCGGGCCGCGCGCTGGTGGCGCCGGGCGTGTCGCTGGTGGTGCAGGTGATCAAGCGCCGGGGCCATGAGCTGTTCATCAACGACGGCGTCTACGGCAGCCTGTCGGATGCCGGCGTGCCGGCCTTCCGGTTTCCCGCCCGCATGATCCGGCCGACCCAGGCGGCCCCGTCGGAAGCGCCGGAACAGGGCTTCGCCTTCTACGGCCCGACCTGCGACAGCGCCGACTACATGGCGGGGCCGTTCATGCTGCCGGCCGACGTCAAGGCCGGCGACTGGATCGAACTGGGACAGCTCGGCGCCTACGGCTCCTGCCTGCGGACCGCCTTCAACGGCTTCGACAACGCCCGGCTGATCGACGTCACCGACCGTCCGCTGCTTGAAACTCCGGGTTATCTGGAGGCCGAAGACCTCCCCGAACGGTGCGCCGAAGAGGCTCAATCGGTCGGGTACATCACGGAGCGGGCTGCCTGATCGCAGCCGCTCGTCTACTCTCTCCATCCAACCATCCACCCAGCGGGGCCCCGACATTCGTCAGCCACCAACAGCCTGTTCGGAAGATGCCATGACCTTGACCTCTCCCATCGTAAAATTTGCCGGCCGTATCGTCATCGTCGGTTTCGGAAGCATCGGCCAGGGCATCTTGCCTCTACTGCTGCGCCACATCGATATGAAGCCCGAGCAGATCTCGATCGTGACTGCCGAGGAACGCGGCCATTCGGAGGCGGAAGAATACGGCATCAAGTTCCACCGCATCGCCCTGACGCGGGAAAACTTCCGGTCCGTGCTCGACCCCATGGTCGGCGAAGGCGACTTCATCCTGAACCTGTCGGTGGATGTGTCCAGCCTAGCCCTGATAAAGTTCTGCCATACCCGTGGCGCGCTCTACCTGGACACCTGCATCGAGCCCTGGGCCGGCGGCTATACCGATACCAGCCTATCGCCCTCGCTGCGCTCGAACTATGCCCTGCGCGAAGCGGTGCTGCAGCACAAGGGCGGTTTCGCCAACGGGCCGACCGCCGTGATCACCCACGGCGCCAATCCGGGTCTGGTGTCCCATTTCGTCAAGCAGGCGCTGCTCGACATCGCCCGCGATACCGGTGTCGAGGTCCAGGCGCCGCGCAACCGGAACGGCTGGGCGGAGCTGGCACAGACGCTGGGGATCAAGGCGATCCACGTGGCGGAACGCGACACCCAGGTTTCCAACGTTCCGAAGAAGCGCGGCGAGTTCGTCAATACGTGGTCGATCGACGGCTTCGTCGGCGAGGGCTGCCAGCCGGCGGAACTCGGCTGGGGGACCCACGAGCGCGGCCTGCCGCCCGACGGCCGCCGCCACGACTTCGGCTGCGATGCGGCGATCTACCTGATGCGGCCGGGCGCCGGCACACGCGTCCGGACCTGGACGCCGAAGGAAGGCCCGCTCCACGGCTTCCTGATCACGCACAGCGAGGCGATCTCGATCGCCGATTACCTGACGGTCTGGGACCGGACTTCGGTCCGCTACCGCCCGACCGTCCACTACGCCTACCATCCGTGCGACGACGCGATCCTGTCGCTGCACGAGTTCGCCGGCAAGACCTGGACGATGCAGCCCGAGAAGCGGCTGATGATGGACGAGATCGTCGAGGGGATCGATGAGCTGGGCGTGCTGCTGATGGGCCATAAAAAGGGCGCCTACTGGTTCGGTTCGCAGCTGTCGATCCATCGGGCGCGCGAGCTCGCCCCGCATAACAACGCCACCAGCCTCCAGGTGACGGCCTCGGCGCTGGCCGGCGTCATCTGGGCGATCGAGAATCCGAGGGCCGGTATCGTCGAGCCCGAGGAACTCAACCATCAGCGGGTGCTGGAGATCGCCGGCCCGTATCTGGGCAAGCTGGTCGGGTCCTACAGCGACTGGACGCCGCTGGAAGGCCGGGGCGTACTGTTCCCGGAAGACGTGGATACGTCGGACCCCTGGCAGTTCAAGAACTTCCGGGTCGTGTGATACCAGCGGCCTTTACGCTTGACCTGTGAGTTCCGGCAGGGATGTCGGGCTGAAGAGGCCCGACATCCAGCGTTCCAGACAGGTCGATGTCTCTGGCTCTTGGTATGATTACGCCCTGAGCATCAATCCGGGGCCGCCAGCAGGCCTCCGGCCAGAAATCGGAACGCCTCCACGGCCTTGGCCAGGACATCCTGCGGGTGGTCGCTGGCTGCGACCCAGAGCGCAGCGTTCAGCGCCGCCCCGTTCAGGAGCCGAGCGGCCGCTTCGGCATCCATAGGCTTGACGATCCCTCCTGCGATCAACTGCTCCGCCTTTTGCAAGGTCGTCCGGAGGCAGTTGTTCTGGCTGGGCCACTGCGACGGATCGCCCAGGAACGCCGGCCCGTCGAGCAGCACGATCCGCTGGACCTCAGGTTCCAGCGCCATCTCGATATAGGCGACGCCTTCCGCCAGCAGTCCCTCCCAGCCGTTTTCGGCTTGGCTGCCGACGGCGCGAACGCGTGCCGCCATCTCCGCATCGATCTGGTTGACCACCGCTTGCAGGAGGCCCCGCTTGTCACCGAAGTTGTGATAGAGCGCCCCGCGCGTCAGCCCGGCCTCCGCCGTCAGTTCATCCATCGAAGCGGCCGCATAACCCTTCTCGGCGAAGGCCTTGCGCGCCGACTTGATCAGCTTGGCGCGCGTCTCCTCCATCATTTCAGAACGCCGTTTCGCGGCCATGGCCCTGTCCTCTCATTTCACATGCGCTCCGTATGTGTATTGACATACGGCGCGTAGGTGAATTAACGTTTACATACGCGGCGTATATCAATTTGCGTTCCGGTTGTGAAGCTCAAAGCTCGACGGATCGCCCTTCCGTAATGAGGAATAGGACAATGACCAATCGTGAAGCCATAACTCCGGCCAATCGCCACGCGCTTTACGAGCTGCACCGCTACTCGGCGGCGATCCGCTCCGGCGATCTCCTGTTCGTTTCGGGACAGGTCGGCAGCCGCACGGACGGATCGCCGGAACCCGATTTCGAGCAGCAGGTACGACTGGCTTTCGAAAATCTGGTGAACGTGCTCAAGACCGCCGGCTGCACCCTCGACGATGTCGTCGATGTAACCACCTTCCATACCGATCCGGCCAACCAGATCGAAACCGTCATGGCGGTGCGCGAGAGCGTCATCGGCGCGCCGCCTTATCCGAACTGGACGGCGGTGGGAGTGACCTGGCTGGCGGGCTTCGATTTCGAGATCAAAGTCATCGCACGCATACCGAGCTGACGGCAAATCAGTCCCGAAGCTTAGCGCCCCTTGGCCGCCGTACTGCCCGCCCGCTCCGACATGGAAGCCATGAGGTCCGAGAAGCGGTCGCCCTGGATGACGATGTGGTCGCGGAGCAGCCGTTCGGCGGCATCGCCGTCCAGGTTCAGGATCGCGGCGACGATCGCCTCGTGCTCGGCCAGGGAGTTCGCGACGCGGTTCTTAACCTGGAGCTGGATGCGCCGGAAGGGCTTGAGGCGGCGGTGCAGCGCGGCGCACTGGTCGATCAGGAACGCGTTGCGGCTGGCGGCGTAGATCGCGTGGTGGAAGCGTTCGTTCTCGTAATAATAGGCGTCGGCATCGCCCGTCTCCGCGGCGCGGCGGCAGGCTTCGTGCGCGTCGGTCAGGCTCCGGCGGTCGGCATCGGTGTGCCTGCGCGCGGCGAGGCGGCCGGCCATGCCTTCCAACCCCGCCATCACCTCGAACATCTGGACCATGCGCTCCGGTCCCACTTCGGCGACCACGGCGCCGCGCCGGGGCCGGATCTCGATCAGTCCCGCCGAGGCCAGCTGGAACAGCGCTTCCCGTATCGGCGTTCTTGAGACACCGAAGCGGGTAGCCAGCGTCACCTCGTCCAGGCGGAAGCCCGGCGGCATGTCGCCGGTCAATATCTCGTTCTCTATCCGGTCACGCAGCTTGAGACGCGCATCTTCCGGCGCTGACAGGGTCATGTCCACATGGCTCCATTTCTTGTATACAAGAACGGTTGACATTGTGCGCAAAAGGCGGCTTCATGATGCACAACGGCGCTTATCGCATACAAGACCCCAGTGTGGAGGAAGACCGATGCGAAATCCAGTAACGGTGGCGAGGCCTGCGGAATGACGACGAGCACCTCGTTTCTGGGCGACCTGATGGTTTCCATCGCGGACCGGGGGCGCTCGCTGCTTGGGATGCAGGGCGGTCAGGGCGATTCCGCCGGCCGGACCGACGTGGCGGCGCTGTTCGAGGCGCTGCTGAGCGGCCGGGGCGAGGCGTCGGGCGTGGCGCTTGCCGCTGAAATCCTGTGCGTCTGGCAGAAGCTGGACACCGATGGCCGCCGGGCCTTCCTGACGACACTGGCCGAGCGCTTCGGTCCCGACCGGGCGAAGCTGGACCGCGCGGTAGAAATCTACCGCGCGGAGCCCAATGCCAAGACGATCATGACCCTCCACAAGGCGGCCGAGCCGCGCCGGCAGGAGGTGATCCGCCGCCTCAACCTGGCGCCCCATGGCACCGAGGCGCTGGTCCGCATCCGCGAGGAACTGGCCCGCCATCTCAAGACGCATCCGGACCTGGAAGCGCTGGACGCCGATTTCGCGCATCTGTTCTCGTCCTGGTTCAACCGGGGTTTCCTGGTGCTGCGCCGGATCGACTGGACGACGCCGGCGAACATCCTGGAGAAGATCATCCGCTACGAGGCGGTCCATACCATCCGGGACTGGAACGACCTGCGGCGGCGGCTGGAGCCTTCGGACCGGCGCTGCTTCGCCTTCTTCCACCCGCAGCTGCTGGACGAGCCGCTGATCTTCGTCCAGGTGGCGCTGTCGAAGGAGATCCCGGCCGCCATCGGCACGCTGCTGGCGGAGGACCGCGAGCCGATCGCCGCCGATCAGGCGACCACCGCCGTCTTCTATTCCATCTCCAACTGCCAGGAAGGGCTGCGGGGCGTCTCGTTCGGCAATTTCCTGATCAAGCAAGTGGTCGAGGACCTGAAGCGCGAGTTGCCGGGTCTGAATACCTTCGTGACGCTGTCGCCGGTACCCGGGTTCGCCGGCTGGCTGGCGTCCCAGCGGGCCGACCCCGAATCGACCATGGTGACCGTCCAGGACAGGACGGCCCTGACCCTGCTCGACCAGCCGGACTGGTCCGAGGATGACGGCAAGCGGGAGGCTGTCAAGGCAGCCCTGATCCCCGTCGCCGCCGCCTATATGCTGAAGGCCCGGTCGGCCTCGGGCAAGCCGGTCGATCCGGTCGCGCGCTTCCACCTGGGCAACGGCGCCCGGCTGGAGCGGATGAACTTCCTGGGCGACCTGTCGCCGCGCGGGATGAAGCAGGCGCATGGCCTGATGGTCAACTATCTCTATAAGCTGGACGACATCGAGACCAACCACGAGCTTTTCGCCACCAAGGGCGAGGTCGTGGCGGCTCCCGCCGTCCGGAAGCTGCTGCGGTCCGATGCCGGCTCGTCCAAGGCAGCCGCTCCGAAGCAGGAGAACCAGAAAGGCAAGGCGTCCGGGACCCAGGACAAAGTCCAGGCCGCATCCCAAGGTGCATCCCAAGAAAAAGTTCGGGCCAAAGAGCAGGAATAACGGAATGAGCAATCATCTCTTCGCGCTGATGCGCAGCCACATGCCGGCCGCAGACCGGACTTTCATCGAGCAGCCCAGCGGCGTCCTTACCTATGGCGGTGCGGTCGATCTATCCGGCAGGATCGCCAACCTGCTGGTCCGGCGCGGAGTGGAGCCCGGCGACCGCGTGGCGGTCCAGACGGAAAAGAGCGCCGAGGCGATCGTGCTCTATCTGGCCTGCATCCGGGCCGGCGCCGTCTATCTGCCGCTCAATACCGCCTATACCTTGGCGGAACTGGATTATTTCATCGGCGACGCCGAACCCAAGGTGGTCGTCTGCTCGCCGGAGGGCAAGGCGGGACTGGAACCGCTGGCGCGGTCCAAGGGCGTCGCGGCGGTCGAGACCCTGGGCACGGGTGGAGCCGGTTCCCTGCTGGAAGCGGCGGCGGGCATGCCGGCCGAGTTCGCCGATATCGACCGGGGGCCGGACGATCTGGCGGCTTTCCTCTACACGTCGGGCACGACGGGGCGGTCCAAGGGCGCCATGCTGAGCCACGACAACCTGGCGTCCAATGCGCTGACGCTGGCCGAGGTCTGGCGCTTCACGGGCGAAGACGTCCTGCTTCACGCGCTGCCGATCTTCCATACCCACGGCCTGTTCGTCGCGACCAACGTCACGCTGATGGCCGGGTCGTCGATGATCTTCGCGTCGCGCTTCGATCCGGACGAGATGCTGAGGCTGATGTCCAGGGCCACCGTCATGATGGGCGTCCCGACCTTCTACGTGCGTCTGCTCCAGCATCCGGGGCTGACCCGCGAGGCGACGGCGCATATGCGGCTGTTCGTGTCCGGGTCGGCGCCACTGCTGACGGAAACGCACGAGGCCTGGGCCGAGCGGACCGGACACCGCATCCTGGAACGCTACGGCATGACCGAGACCAACATGAACACGTCCAACCCGTATGACGGCGACCGCGTCGCCGGGACGGTCGGGATGCCATTGCCGGGGGTCGAGGTCCGGGTCGTCGATCCGGAGAACGGCACGCCGCTCGCACAGGGCGAGATCGGAATGATCGAGGTCAAGGGGCCGAACGTCTTCAAGGGATATTGGCGTATGCCCGAGAAGACGGCGGCGGAATTCCGGCCCGACGGCTTCTTCATCACCGGCGATCTGGGCAAGATCGACGAGCGGGGCTATGTCCAGATCGTCGGCCGGGGCAAGGACCTGGTCATTACCGGCGGCTACAACGTCTATCCCAAGGAGATCGAGGTCGAGATCGACGCCCTGCCCGGCGTGTTCGAAAGTGCCGTGATCGGCGTGCCGCACGCGGATTTCGGCGAGGGCGTCACGGCCGTCGTCGTGCCGAAGAAGGGAACCGACCTGGACGAGCGCGGCGTGCTCGCGGCCCTGGACGGCCGGCTGGCGAAGTACAAGCAGCCTAAACGCGTGCTGTTCGTCGAGGAGTTGCCGCGCAACACCATGGGCAAGGTGCAGAAGAACCTGCTGCGGGAGTCTTACAAGGACATCTACGATCGGTCGCGGAAAGGCTGATCTCTGCCTGTTCCGGGCGCCGATCAGCCGGCGGATCCGACCCTGGGATCCGCCGGCGATGCGGCATGTCCGTTCGATGAAGTTGATGCCACCTCTGGTCAAAGCGTGTTTCAAACCCAGTTGAGCTAGTCTCAGGCCGCCTTGACCAAAGGCTTGACCATCAGCACGAGTTGATATGCCCACTTTGTCCGCGAGCCGGCGCTTTCTCCAGTTACGTACGATTTCTGGAGTGGTTCTATTTGCCTATGTGCTGACGCACATGCTGAACCACTCCCTGGGACTGGCGTCGCTCCAGGCGATGGATGAGTGGCGCTGGATCCTTTCCTGGCAGTTTCCCGGCGGTTGGATGGTCGTCCTGGCCGCCGCCCTGACGCATTCGGCCCATGCCCTGTGGTCGCTGTATGACCGCCGGGTGATGAGGATGCCGTCGTGGCAGGTCATGCAACTGCTGCTTGGGCTGTCGATCCCGTTCCTGCTGGTGGAACATGTCCTGGGTACGCGGGCGGTTTCCGAACTCTACGGCGTCAACCCGAACTATGCCCTGGTGCAGCTGACCTATTGGCGGCTGGCCCCGCATCTGGGCGTGCTTCAAAGCGTCGTCATGATCGTTTCCTGGGTCCATGGCTGCATGGGACTGCATTTCTGGCTGAGGTTGCGGCCCTGGTACAGGGCGGTCGCGCCGGGGCTGTTCACCCTGGCCGTGCTGGTGCCGACGCTGGCGCTGCTCGGCTTCGTCGTTTCGGGACGGGCGCTCCTGGTCGAGACCGAGGATAGCGCGGTCATTTCGCTGATCATCGCGAATGCTCGGGTGCCGGGGCCGCAGAGTTCCGCCTTCATTTCGGAAACGGGATCGATGTTCCGCTACGGCTTCGCGGCGCTGATCGTCCTGACGCTGGCCGCCCGCATCGTCCGCAATCTGTTCTCGTCCCGGTTCGGCACCTTTACCCTGACCTATGCGGACGGTCCCGTCGTCACGCTGCTGCCGGGCGCCAGCATCCTGGAGATGAGCAGGGCCTATGCCGTTCCCCATGCTTCCGTCTGCGGCGGGCGGGGGCGGTGTTCGACCTGCCGGGTCAGCGTCGGCGCGGGCCGGGAACATCTGCCGCCGCCTTCGTCTACCGAGCGTAAGGTCCTGACCCGGATCGGCGCCGCGGACGATGTGCGGCTCGCCTGTCAGGTCAGGCCCCGTCACAGCCTGGTGGTGCGGACGCTGATGCCCCCCGCCTCCACCCCGGAACTGGCTCTCCAGCCATCGACGCATCTGGAGGGACAGGAAAGGGAAGTCGTGATCCTGTTCGCCGATCTTCGCGGGTTCACGACGCTAGCCGAATCGCGCCTGCCCTATGACGTGGTCTTCATCCTGAACCGCTATTTCGAGGCGGTCGGGCAGGCGGTCGAGGGCAACAACGGCCATATCGACAAGTTCATCGGCGACGGCGTGATGGCGCTGTTCGGCACCGAGGACGATCCGGCACGGGCCGCCGCCGACGCGCTGGCGGCTGCCGGCGCCATCGCGACTCGGATCGCGCGCCTGAACGTCGAGCTGGAGCACGACCTGCCGACGCCGTTGCGGGTCGCGATCGGCGTCCATTCCGGGACCGTGATCCTGGGGGAAATGGGCTACGGCACAGCGCGGTCCTTCACCGCCATCGGCGACCCGGTCAACACGACGGCCCGGCTGGAACAGATCGCGAAGGACAACAATGTCGAGCTGGTGGTCAGCCGCGAGGTCGAGGCCCATGCGGGCATCGACCTTGGCGACCATCCGCTTCAATTCGTTCCGGTAAGGGGGCGCCGGGCGGCGCTGGAGGTCAGGCTCATTCCGAAAGCGGATGCATTGCGGGAGAAGGTACCGCAGTAGAAGGGACTATTGGGAAGCGAGTCGGCCAGTGTCTCGGCACAGTAACTATGATGGGTCGGCAACTCTGTAGAAGCGGCCTACGGGCGCTTCTACAGGAAACCGAGCAGCATGCGCGGGGACGCGGCCTCTACCCTTTCGGCGTTCGCGACGCCGACGCCGTGAGCGTCGCGAGGGCGGCCTTGCCGGTGGCTGGGACGGGGGCGGGAGCGCTCCAGTCCGGCTGGTCCCGGCGGTCGAGGTCGCGTCCGAGCCGGCCGACGACGCGGAAGGCGGTCAGCAGGGCCGCCAGTCCGAAGATCAGGGCGCCGGCCATCTGACCGTAAAGGACGCCTTCGGCCTGCCACATCCAGGCGCCCAGCGCCACGAAGGGGATCGTTCCGAGCGTAGCCCTGCCCCAATTGAACACGGTCGAGAGCAGCGGAAATCCCAAGTTGTTGAAGGCCGAGTTGGCGACGAACAGGCAGCCGACGAACAGGAAGCCGCCGGCCGCCACGTCGCAGAAAAGCCGGACGAGATCGGCCGTGATTCCCGTGGCCGAGAACATGCGGACGACGATGTCCTGCCCCAGGAACAGCAGCAGCCAGACGCTGAGCACATAGCCCAGCATCATGAACAGGGCCGCCCGCAAGGTTTCCGCGATCCGGTCGTAGCGGTGGGCGCCGAGATTCTGGGCGAAGATCGGGCCGACTGCGCCGGTCAGGGCGAAGATGACGCCGAACGCCACCGGCACGATCCGGTCGGCGATAGCCAGCCCTGCTACCGCCGCGTCGCCGAATTTGGCCATGCTGTAGGTGACGTAGGCAGAAGCGACCGGCGTCGCGATGTTCGTCAGGGTGGCGGGACCGGCGACGCCGAACAGCGCCCTGCCGTCGGGGATCAGGGACGAAGCCTTCGGCCATGCCACCAGATCGTGGACCCGCACCGCTCCATGCCAGCCGATATAGAACAGGACGCCGCGCGACAGAAGGGCCGCGATGGCGGCGCCGACGAGATCCAGGCCGAAGCCGAAGATCAGGATCGGGTCGAGGACCGCCGTGGCGAGGCCGGCGAACAGCGTGACGTTCATCGCCCGCCGGGCATCGCCGACCGCGCGCAGCAGGGCCGACAGGCACATGCCGATGCCGAGGAGCGGCAGGGTCGGCGAGACGATCCGAAGGTAGCTGATGGCGAACAGCTTGGTTTCGTCATGGGCACCGAGCGCCGAAAGGATCGGGTCGAGGAAGGGAACGGTCAGAAGGCCGATGGCGGTGGTGACCAGGCCCATCCAGACGAGGCTGGACCCGGCCAGCCGCCGCGCCTGTTCCCGGTCGCCGGCCCCGATCGCCCGGGCGACTATGGCCCCGGCCCCGATGGTCAGGCCGATGCAGAGCGATATCTGGAAGAACAGGACGGCGCCTGCGAAACCCACGGCCGCCGCCAGTTCCTTGACGCCCAGGATGGAGATGTAGAACAGGTTGGCGAGATCGA
>NZ_JCACHA010000719.1:0-11045 GCF_059503625.1 Skermanella sp. | reverse complement strand
CGTGACGACCAGCGCCGAGCTTTACACGCTGCCGGTCGGTCTCTCCAGCTTCTCGGTCGAACAGGCTATCCGCTGGGAACTGATTATGACCGGGGCCAGCATCGCCACCCTTCCTACTCTATTGATCTTCATAGTACTGCAACGCTTCATTGTACGTGGTGTTGTCATGGCAGGACTTAAGGGATGACCGAAGTGACTTCAGACAGTTCAGTTTTCCCCGATCCGACCTACAAGGAAACCGTGCTGCGGCCCTTGTTCGACGGCGCCAAGACCCATCATGTCGATGGCTTCCGCCGGATCGACCGCGCCCATCTGGTCATGCTGGTGGAAACCGACATCCTGCCGCGCGACAATGCCGCCCGGATCGCCCAGGCATTGGAAGCGATCGACCGCGAGATCGACCCGGCCCAGCTCACATATACCGGCGAGGTCGAGGACTTCTTCTTCCTGATCGAGGCGGAACTGAAGCGGCGGCTCGGTCCCGATCTGGCCGGTCGGCTGCACACCGCGCGGTCGCGCAACGACATCGACCATACCCTGTTCAAGCTGGCCCTGAAGCAGCGGACCGACGTGCTGCTGACCCAGGCGCGGAAGCTGGCAAGTATCCTGCTCGACGTGGCGGAGCGCGAGAAGTCGACGCTGATCGTGGCCTATACCCACGGCCAGCCGGCGCAACCGACGACTTTCGGCCACTATCTCTGCGCGGTGGCCGAAGTCCTGCTGCGCGACATCGAGCGAATCGCGGCGGCGCGTCACGTGATCGACAAGTCGCCGATGGGGGCCGCCGCGATCACGACATCGGGCTTCCCGATCGACCGGGCACGGGTCGCGGCACTGCTGGGATTCTCCGGGCCCTTGCGCAATTCCTACGGCTGCATCGCCTCGGTCGACTACATCACCGGCCTCTATGGGGCCATGGAGCTGATGTTTCTGCACCTCGGACGGCCGATCCAGGACTTCCAGGTCTGGTCGAGCTTCGAGGTCGGCCAGCTCTACGTGCCCAACGCCTTCGTACAGATCTCCTCGATCATGCCGCAGAAGCGCAATCCGGTTCCCATAGAACATCTTCGCCACCTGGCTTCCCAGACCGTTGGCCGTGCGCGAACCATGCTGGACGTAATGCACAACACTCCCTTTACCGACATGAACGACAGCGAAGGCGAAACCCAGCAGATCGGCTACGAGGCCTTCAACTCGGCCCTGCGTGTGATCGATCTTCTGACGGCGCTGGTCGGCGGTATCCGGATCGATACCGCAAATGTGGCGCGCAACACCCGGCGAAGCTGCATCACGATCACCGAACTGGCCGACAGCCTCGTCCGGCGCGAAGGGCTGTCGTTCCGGCAAGCGCACGAGATCGCGGCCGAGGTGGCGAAGCGCGTGGTCGCGGTCCAGGGTGACCTCGGTAGCGACGGCTACGGCCCCTTCGTCGAGGCGTTCCAGAAGTCGGTCGGGCGCAGCCCGTCGGTCGATGCCGCGACCTTCGCCGAGCTGGTATCGCCCGAGCATTTCGTCGCCGTCCGCAACCGCTTCGGCGGACCCGCCCCGGCGTCGATGGATGCCGCGATAGCCGACTATCGCGGACAGCTCGACGCATTCGATGCCGAAGCCTACCGGATCGCGGCGCGCGAAGTCGCCGCCGCCGCCGAACTCGACCGGTCGTTCCGGTCTCTGCTGGGAGACGCGTGATGGCGACGATCGAGCTTCAGAACATCGTCAAGCGCTACGGCAAGGCGGCGACCACGGTCCAGGGCATCGACCTGTCGGTGGCGGACGGCGAGTTCGTCGTGCTGGTCGGCCCGAGCGGCTGCGGCAAATCGACGACGCTCCGGATGATCGCCGGGCTGGAGGACATCACCTCCGGCACGCTCAGGATCGGCGGCCGCGTCGTCAACGAGCTGGAGCCGAAGGAACGGAACATCGCCATGGTGTTCCAGAACTATGCGATCTACCCGCACATGAATGTCGGACAGAACATCGGCTTCGGCCTCCATGCCTCCGGCCTGGACAAGGACGCCAAGCAGAAGCGCATCCGCGAGACGGCGGCCCTGCTGGGGCTGGAGCCGCTGCTGGACCGCCGCCCGGCGCAGCTTTCCGGCGGCCAGCGCCAGCGCGTCGCGATCGGCCGCGCCATGGTCCGCGACCCGGCGGCCTTCCTGTTCGACGAGCCGCTGTCCAACCTGGACGCCCAGTTGCGCGCCCAGATGCGGCTGGAGATCAAGCGGCTGCACCAGCGGCTCGGGACGACGACGGTGTTCGTGACCCACGACCAGGTCGAAGCCATGACCATGGCCGACCGCATCGTCGTCATGCGCGACGGCCGCATCCTTCAGGTCGGCACGCCGCTGGACCTGTACGAGCGTCCGGTGGATATCTTCACCGCCCGCTTCATCGGCAGCCCGACCATCAACCTGCTGCCGGGCCGGCTGACGCACCATGGCGACGGGCTGGCGGTCGAGCTTGACGGCGGCGGCCCGCGCGTGCCGGTCCTGCAAGCGGTTCAGGCGGCTGCCAAGGACGCTGCCGTCCTGGTCGGCTGGCGGCCCCACGACCTTGTCATGGACGACGGGTCGGCAGCGGCGGCGGATGCCGTCCTGCTTACCGGCGAGGTCGCCGTGGTCGAGCCGCTCGGCTCGGAAACGCTGGTCCATATCGACTCCGGCGTCAGCCAGATCGTCGCCAGCACCGGCGGCAAGGCGATCCCCAAAGTCGGGGAGAGGATCACCGTGCGGGCGCCGCTGCAAAGCCTCTACCTGTTCGATACCGCCACCGAACGGGCGCTGGTTTCGCGATGACCGGTCCCAAGGCCGAAGCCGTCTTCGGCATCGATCTCGGCGGTACCAAGCTCCATACGGCGCTGGCGGACCGCAACGGCGTCATCCTGGCGGAAAGGGTCGAGCCGACCGACCGCAGGGGCGGGCTGGACGTCATAGCCCAGATCGATGCGGCGCTGGAGCATCTGGCGGAAGAGGCCGGCATCGCCCGGCAGTCCGTTCGCCTCGGCGTCATGGGCTGTCCGGGGGTGCTGCAACCGCAGACCGGCAGCGTCGCGGTCGCGCCGAACATTCCCGGCTTCGACGTTCTGGACGTGGTGCGCGAGCTTGAAGCCCGCCTGCGCCTGCCGATGACCGTCGAGAACGACGTCAACCTCGCGGCGGAAGGGGAGCTATGGCGGGGCCGCCGCTCCGCCAACTTCGTCTTCGTGGCGCATGGTACCGGCATCGGCATGGGCATCGTCGCCAACGGCGCTCTCGTGAGAGGCGCCAAAGGGGCGGCCGGCGAGATCGCCTATCTGCCGCTGGGGGGAGATCCCTTCGACCGCGAAGGCTTCCGTCTCGGCACGCTGGAAACCGCGATCGGCAGTGCCGCCATCGTGCAGCGCTACGCCGCCCATGGCGGCAGGGCCGACGCCACCGTCCGGGAAATCTTCGACGCCCTGGGCCGTGACGATGCCGCCGCCGATCTCGCTCTGGACGAGACGGCCGGCATCCTCGCCCAGGCCATCGCGGCGGTAGCATCGGTGCTCGATCCGGAAGTCGTCGTCACGGGCGGCAGCATCGGAGCGCGGCGCGAGCTGATCGCGCGGGTGCGCGTGCATCTGGCGCGCTGCATGCCGGTGCCGCCGCCGGTCGAGATCAGTCGGCTGGGCGACCGTGCCGCCGTCGTCGGCGCTCTGGGCGTGGCGCTGCGCCGGCTCGGGGGACAGGCATGAGCCCCGGTCCCCAGCTCGTGGTCCTCGACGATGCCGGTGCCGTAGCGGACTATGCGGCGGCGCATATCGTCGGCAGGCTGGCGGCCAAGCCGGACCTCGTCCTGGGCCTGCCTACGGGTGAGACGCCGCGCGGCATCTATGTCCGGCTGGCCGAAGCATACCGCACGGGCAAGGTTTCGTTCGCGCGGGCCCCCAGCTTCAACCTGGATGAATACCGGGGTCTGCCACCCGACCACCCGGCGTCCTATCACGCCTACATGCGCGAGATGCTGTTCCGGCACGTCGATATCGATCCGGCGCGGACCCATCTTCCCGACGGGCTGGCCAGCGACGCCACGGCGGAAGGGCGGCGCTACGAGAAAGCCATCGCGGAAGCCGGCGGCATCGGCCTGATGGTGCTGGGGATCGGCGGCAACGGCCATATCGGCTTCAACGAGCCGGGGTCGCCGTTCGACTCCCGCACCCGCGCCGTCCGGCTGACGGAAGCGACGCGGGAAGCGAACAGGCGCAGTTTTCCGGAGGGCGAGACGGTACCGGAGTTTGCGATCACCATGGGCATCGCTACCATCCTCGACGCCCGCGAGATCCTGCTGGTCGCGACCGGCCACGCCAAGGCGGAAGCGCTGGCCGCCGCGCTGGCCGGGCCGGAAACGCCGCGATGTCCCGCCTCCGTCCTCCGCCGCCATCCCGCCGTGACGATCGTCTGCGACACGGCGGCGGCGGCCGGGATCAGACGCCGGGCCTGACCGGTCAGTCCGTCAGGTTGATCTCCGACAGCCGGATCTCGCTGTTGGTCTTCAGGGTCGGACGCCAGCCCTCGATCCGCTTGCCGACTCGTGTGTAGCCGATCATGTGGTACATCGGGACGTCGGCGATGACGTCGTCGTGGACCTTGGCGAAGACGGTCTGAAACAGCTTGGCCCGTTCGTCGCCGGTGGCGCTCATCGCCTGCCTCATGACCTTGTCGACTTCAGGGTCCGCGATGGTCGAGTACTGGCCGTTGCTGGAATACATCACCGGCGCCGTGAAGCCGGCATCGCCCGTGTTGTTGTCGTGCTGCTGCTGGAACAGCGTCGGCCCGCGCTCCGCCGGGAACGGCTTGTCCAGGTAGCGGACCCAGTCGGCGGCTTCCAGCTGGACCATGGTCATGTTGAAGCCGGCTTCCTCCCACATGCCCATCATCGCTTCCAGCGATTCGGCGGAGTTCGGGAAGAAACCGTTACGGGCGATCAGCTTGATCTCCTTATCGACCGGCACGCCGTCCTTGCGGGCATCGGCAAGGAGCTGCTTGGCGCGTTGCGGGTCATAGCTCCAGGGCTTGATGTCGGAGTTGTGCCCCCGGACGCCCGGAGCGACCATCTGCGACGCCCGGATCACGTCGTCGCCGAACAGGGCGCTGCCGAGCGCGTCCCAGTCGATCGCGCGGTTGAGCGCTTCGCGGACCCGCTTGTCGTCCAGCGGCGGCATCTGCGCGTCGATCCGCATGCGGGTCGTCTCGGAGTTGAGATAGGCGAAGTCGGTGGCGGGGTTGGTGGCGTCCTGCACCGCTATCGTCGGCGTCAGGTCGGCCTCCCCGGTCGAGACCATGGCGGCGCGGATCGCGGATTCCGGCCGCCAGACGAAGGTCGTCTTCTTCACCTCCGCCGGCTTGCCCCAGTAGCCGTCGAACCACGTCAGCACCACCCGTTCCGGCGAGGCGCTGTCGAGCTTGTAGGGACCGGTTCCGACGGGGCTGTTGGTTTCCTTGTCCAGCGGCAGCTTGGGCGAGACGATCTGGACCGTGCCCATCAGGGTCGGCAGGATCGGGATCGGGATGTCGGACTTGATCTCGACCGTCCCGGCGTCGACGGCCTTGGGCGTCAGCTTGATGTCGCCGAACTTGGAGCGGCTGTCGCAGGTCATGTTCCTGTTCATCAGCCGGTTGACCGTATGGACCACGGCGTCTGCGTTGAAGTCGGAGCCGTCCTGGAATTTGACGCCGTCGCGCAGCTTGAACCGCCAAGTCAGGTCGTCCACCTGCTCCCAACTCGTCGCGAGATAGGGGGTGACGGTGCCTTCCTCCGCCTGGATGTCGGTCAGCGTCTCCGTGATGTTCATGTTGATGATGCGGCCGATGTCGTTGCGGATCGATCGGCAGGGCTCAAGGTTCGCCGGCTGCTCCGGCAGGACGACGGTGATCTCGCCCTTGCCGGCGGCGAGCGCCGTGCCGGAGATGGTCGCCGCCAGTGACAGCGCTATCAATCCGGTGAAACGGGTAAGTGCCTTGTTGTGCATTCTTCCTCCCTTTCTTCTTTTCCCATTCCCTCGCCGTCCTTAGGGGCGGCGAGGGAGCGAGTTCAACGAGCCCCGGAGGACCCAAGCCGTTTCAGCCCGTTCGCCTCGACGAACTCGGCCAGCATCTTCGATTGCGTGTCCGTCAGCGGCCAGGCCGACGGCGGGCGGGTCCGGCCGCAGTCATGGCCGAGCAGACGCAACGCGGCCTTGACGCCGGTCACGTTGGTCCCGTTCATCTCCTGCGCGCGGATGTCCTCGAACGCCCGCATGCCGGCGGTCAGGCGGCGCGCCTCGGCATAGTCGCCGGCTTCAAGCGCCGTGTGGATCGCCACCGACCGCTCGGGCCAGACGTTGATCAGGCCCGACGTGAATCCCCGCGCGCCGACGGCGTAGAGCGGCGGCGCCCAGACCTCGGCCAGACCGCCGACCCAGATGATATCCGGGTCGCAGGCCGCCATCGCCTCGGCCAGCTTGAGCGGGTTCGGCGTCGCCCATTTGACGCCGACGACGCCCTCGACCGCGCAGAGATCCGCGATGCCCTTGACGCCGATGGCGTCGTTCCGCAGGTAGATCACCAGCGGCAGGCCGCCGGACGCGTCCGAGACGCGCTTGACGTATTCGACCACGCCGCGCGGCGCCACGAACGGATCGGGCGGCTGGTGGATCATCAGCGCGTCGGCGCCGGCTTCCGCCGACGCCTTGGCGAGACGGCAGGCGTCCTTGATGCCCCGGCCGACGCCCGCGACCAGCGGGACGCGCCCGTCGATGTGGCGGGCGCTGGCATGCACCATCGTCTCCGCCTCGTCCGAGGTCAGGGCGTAGAACTCGCCCGTATTGCCGTTGGCGACCAGGATCTGGACGCCGGCCCCGATGGCGCGGTTGACGATCGGCGCCTGAAGCTCGGGCGCCAGCTCGTCGTCGCGGTCGAACGGCGTGACGAGGATCCCGGAGATCCCCGTCAGCGCCTGCTTCAGGTCATGCTTGCCCAGGCTCACTTGCCGTCCATCTTCCGCTGGATGCCGAACGGGTTTTCGTCCGACAGAGCCGGCGGCAGCAGGTCGCCCGGTACGTCCTGGTACGAGACCGGACGCAGGAAGCGGGTGATCGCCAGACTGCCGACCGACGTCGTCCGCCCGTCGGAGGTCGCCGGATACGGACCGCCATGGACCATGGCGTGACCGACCTCGACACCGGTGCCGAAGCTGTTGACCAGGATGCGGCCGGCCTTCTCCTCAAGCACCGGCATGAACCGGCGGGCGGCATCTTTGTCCGAAGCCTCCATTTGAAGAGCGATGGTCAACTGGCCTTCCAGCTTGTCGAGCACGCGCCCCAGGTCGTCGTTGTCCTTGCAGCGCACGATCAGCGAGGACGAACCAAAGACCTCTTCCTGGAGTTCGGGGTGCTTCAGGAAGTCTTCCGAGGTCGTGCTGAACAGGGCTGCCTGCCCCTGGAACCGCTCGCCGACGGTGCCTTCGCCGAGCATCTTGACCTGCGAGTGCGACTTCAGGCGGGAAACGCCCTCGCAATAGGCCTTGTGGATGCCGGGGGTCAGCATGGTCGCGGCGGGAGCCGAGGCCAGGGCCGCCTTGGCGCCCTCGACGAAGCCGTTGAGGCCGTCGTTGTCGACTGCCAGGATCAGGCCCGGATTGGTGCAGAACTGCCCGGCGCCCATCGTCAGAGCCGCCACGAAGGCCTTGCCGATGGCTTCGCCGCGAGCGGCCAGCGCACCGGGGAACAGCAGGACGGGATTGATCGAGCTCATCTCGGCATAGACCGGGATCGGTTCCGGACGGGACGCCGCGATCTTCATCAGCGCGGTGCCGCCGCCCCGCGAGCCGGTGAAGCCCGCCGCCTTGATGCGGTGGTCGGCGACGAGAGCCTGGCCGATGGAGCGCCCGCTGTCGAACAGCAGCGAGAAGGTGCCTTCCGGCATCTCGCATTCCTTGACGGCGCGCTGGACGGCGCGGCCGACCAGCTCGGACGTGCCGGGATGGGCCGAGTGGGCCTTGACGATCACCGGGCAGCCGGCGGCCAGCGCCGATGCCGTATCGCCGCCGGCGACCGAGAAGGCCAGCGGGAAGTTGGACGCGCCGAACACCGCGACCGGGCCGACGCCGATCTGGCGAAGCCTGATGTCGGGGCGGGGCAGGGGCGTGCGGTCCGGCATCGCCGGATCGATCCGCGCGCCGATGAAGCCGCCGTCGCGAACGACGTTGGCGAACAGCCGCAATTGGCCGACGGTGCGGCCGCGCTCGCCCTCGATCCGGCCGCGCGGCAGGCCGCTTTCCTTGACGCAGCGCTCGACCAGCTCGTCGCCGATGTCGAGGATGTTCTGGGCGATGGCTTCCAGGAACTTAGCGCGCGACTCCAGGCTGGTTTCCCGGTAGGGACGGAAAGCGGCGGCTGCAAGGGATGCTGCTTGTTCGAGGTCGTCGAGCGTGGCGCCGCCGAAACCGGGTTGCAGCTTTTCGCCGGTCGCGGCGTCGAGACCGAAGACTTCACCGTTGGTACCACGGCGGGCCGAATGGCCGATCAGAAGTTCACCGGTGAGCGGCATGGGGATCTCCCTGAATCTGTTTCATGAAACGCGAACGCTCAACTGGCTCGCGGCGCCCGTTTCCCATTTGGGATGCGGCGTCGCATTCAACAGCGAACGCGTGTAGCTGTGCTGCGGGTTGGCGAAGAGTGCCTGGGTCGTGCCCTGTTCTACGATCTCGCCCTGCTTCATCACAATTATCCGGTCGGCGAAATGACGGACGATCGGCAGGTCGTGGGTGATGAAGATATAAGACAATCCCAATCGGGTCCTGAGATCGGCGAGCAGGTCGATCACCTGTGCCTGGATGGAAACATCTAGCGCCGACACCGCCTCGTCGCAGACGATCAGTTCCGGATCGCTGGCAAGCGCCCGCGCTATGGCGATCCTCTGGCGCTGACCGCCGGAGAATTGGTGTATATGGCGGTTGGCATGCTCGGCTTTCAACCCCACCAGTTCGAGTAGTTCGACCACGCGGTCGTTCCATTGCGCTTTCGGCAGGATGTCGCGGTGGATACGGAGCGGTTCCGAGATGATCGAACGCACGTCCATCCGGGGGTTCATCGACCCGTAGGGGTCCTGGAACACCATCTGCATCTTGCGCCGCAGCTTCAGCAGCTCCCGCTCGTTCATGCGGAAGATGTCGTCGCCCTTGTAGAGCGCCCGGCCCGATGTCGGCTCGTTCAGGCGGAGCAGGATGCGGGCGACGCTGGACTTGCCGGAGCCGGACTCGCCGACGATGCCGACGGTTTCGCCCCGGTTGACCTGGAAGCTGATGTCGTTGACGGCGTGGACGTGCTTGGCGGCGCCAAACAGGCCGGTGCTCAGCGTGTAGCGCTTGACGATGTTCTCGACCTTCAGGATCGGCTCGCCGGCCACGGTGGCGGAGCGCCGGTGCTTGTCGGTGTCGTCGGCGTGGGGCAGGGCCGACAGCAGTTTTTGGGTATATTCGTGCTGGGGGCGGGTGAAGACGGTCCTGGCCTCCCCCTCCTCCACGATCTGGCCGCCCTTCATCACCATGACGCGGTCGGCCATGGAGGCCGCGACTTCCAGATCGTGGGTGATCAGGATCAGCGCCATGCCGTATTCGGCCTGGAGGTCGCGAAGCAGGTCGAGGATCTGCGCCTGGACGCTGACGTCCAGGGCGGTCGTCGGTTCGTCCGCGATGATGACGGACGGCTGCAAGGCGATGGCCATCGCGATCATCACGCGCTGCCGCTGGCCGCCGGAGAACTGGTGCGGATACTGGTCTACGCGATTTTCCGGATCGGGGATGCCGACGCGGCGGAGCAGATCGACCACGCGGCGCTTGGCGTCGGCGCCTGACGCGACGCCATGGGCTTCGAACACTTCCGCGATCTGGCGGCCGATCGAGTGGACCGGGTTCAGGTAGGCCAGCGGGTCCTGGAAGATCATCGCGATCTTCCGGCCGTTGATGTCGCGCCGCTCCTCCTCCGTCATGGCCGCGAGGTCGCGGCCCTCGAAGAACATCCGGCCGGCGACGATGTCGCCCGGGGGTGTGTCGATCAGCCCCATGATGGCGCTGGTGCTGACGCTCTTGCCCGAGCCGCTTTCGCCCAGGATGCAGAGCGTTTCCGCGTGGGAGACGTGGAAATCGACCCCGCTGACGGCGCGGACCGGATCGCGGTCGGACAGGAAGTCCACCGTCAGCCCGCGTACTTCCAGGATGGGGCCGGTCTTGCCGGAATTGGTGGGGCCGGTCATCGCGGAGCCCTCCGCAGGGTCTGGAGCCGCCACCGCTGCTGCGGATCGGCGACCGTCCTGGCCCAGCTCGACAAGAGGTTCAGGGAAAGCGTCGTCAGCAGGATAGCAAGTCCGGGCCAGAAAGCGACCCACCATGCGTTCGCCAGATATCCGCGGCCGGTCGCGACCATGGCGCCCCAGGTGAACTGCGGCGGCTGGATGCCGAGGCCGAGGAAGCTGAGCGCCGATTCCGCCAGGATGACGGAGGCGAAGTCGATGGCGGCGATGGTGATCAGCGTCGGCGCAACCAGCGGTGCGATATGGCGCAGCACGATGCGGAGCGACCCCGCGCCCATCGCCTTGGCGGCACTGACGAACATCCGCTCTCGCAGTTCCAGCACCTCGGCGCGGGTGGTGCGCAGATAGATCGGGATGCGGGTGATCGCCAGCACGATGATCAGGTTGGGGATGCTAGGACCCAGCGTGTAGAGGACGATCAGAGCCAGCAGCAGCGACGGGAAGCTCATGATGATGTCAGCCAGCCGCAGGATCACCTGGGAGTACCAGCGGTTGGAATAGCCGGCGATCAGCCCCAGCGCGCCGCCGATCAGCATCGACGTGACGACGGCCGCCGCCGCGATGCCCAGCGTGTTCTGCGCGCCGACCACCAGACGCGCCAGGATGCTGCGGCCGAGCGTGTCGGCCCCCAGCACATAGAGCCAGCCCTGGTCGAGCGAGAACGGCGCCATGTTGCGCTGGCGCAAACCCAGCTTGGTCGCCATGTCGCCGACCAGCATCGGGCCGAAGATCGCGGCGAAG
>NZ_JCACHA010000718.1:0-11054 GCF_059503625.1 Skermanella sp. | reverse complement strand
CGCGTTTCCTGCGCGACAAGGCCGCCGCCGAGGCAGAGGAGGGGCCTTGGGCATTTCGTCCCGATCTGGTCGAGGCAGCGCTGCTTTTCGCTGGGCAGATGCCGAACATCAAGGGACCGGAGGCCGGTCAGCCGTTGCGGCTGATGCCGTGGCAGAAGCTGGTGTTCGCCAACCTCTTCGGCTTCGTCGAGCGCGGCACCACGACCCGCCGCTTCCGCCAGGCGGTGGTCTTCGTCCCCCGCGGTAACGGCAAGACGACCCTGGCAGCGCCCATCGCGCTATATCTGACCTTCGTCGAGGGTGAGGGCGGCGCCGAGGGCTATGCCGCGGCGGTGACGCGAGATCAGGCCCGGATCCTGTTCGATGCCGCCCAGCAGATGGTCCGCAAGACCGGCGCCTTTCGGCAAGCGTTCGGCGTCGGTGTGGGCGCCAATGCGCTGTACCAGGAGGCGACCGCGTCCAAGTTCGCGCCGGTCTCCTCCGACGCCAAGGCGCTGGACGGCCTCAATGTCCAGGTGGCGGTCTGCGACGAGATCGCCTCGCACAAGACCTCCGAGGTCTATGACGTGCTGCTGACCGCCATGGGCAAGCGGCGGCACCCGCTGCTGCTCTCTATCAGCACCGCCACTGGCAATACGACAGGCATTGGCAAGCAGCTCTGGGACTATGGCGTGCGGGTGCTGGAGGACGCTCAGCAGGACGAGCGGCTGTTCACACTGATCTATGCCGCCGACCCGGAGGATGATCCCTGGGACGAGGCGACCTGGATCAAGGCCAACCCGAGCTGGGGGCAGGCGGTCCAGCCCGACGCCATTCGCGCCATTATGCGACAAGCGCGGAACAACCTGGCGCAGGAGACGGCGGCCCGGACGCGGCACCTGAACATCTGGTCCGGCGCCGATGAGGCGCTGTTCTCGATGCGCGCCTGGCAGGCGTGCCGCAGCCCCGACCTGCGGCTGGAGGAATTCGAGAGCCAGGAGTGCCATCTCGGCCTGGATCTTGCCAGCCGCACGGACTTGGCGGCGCTGGTTCTGGTGTTCCCCAAGACCAGCCGAGAGACAGGCAAGACGACCTATGTCGCCTTCGCCCGCTGCTACCTGAACGAGGAGGCGGTGCTCGAGGCACGGAATGCCTCATACCCGGGATGGGCGGCGGCTGAGCGCCTCGTGCTGACGCCGGGCAACGAGACCGACTTCCAGGCCATCGAGGACGACATCCTGGAGCTGAGCCGGCGCTTTCGCATCGTCAGCGTTGGCTATGACCCCTGGCAGTCGACGCAGCTGGCGCAGCGGCTACGGGCGCAGGAGGTCGAGATGGTGGAGTTCCGCTCAACCACTGCCAACTTCTCGCCGGCGATCATCGAGCTCGACGCTGCCATGCGCTCCGGTCGCCTCCAGCATGACGGCAACCCGGTGCTGGAGTGGTGCATCGGCAATGTGGTCGGCAAACCCGACCGGCGGGGCAACCTGTACCCGACCAAGGCGCGGCCAGAGCAGAAGATCGACGCGGCTGTGGCGCTCATCATGGCGGTCGGGCGCTCGATGACCGAGCCGGAGCAGTTCACCAGCATCTTCGAGCGGGCGGAGTTGTGGATGGCGTGATGCAGTGCTTGGGGGCTTCGGTATAAGCTCCGCGGTTAAGTCGGGCCGTTTCCGAGTAGAACATGGGTCCTTCAGGTCTGTGGTTTTGTACGGTCAAAGCATACTTTGCGCTCATGAGCAGACATGCTGCGCAACCCGGGGGCTTTGCAGATGCGGCACCTCGGACCAACTATGTGGGACGGCTGGGGGGTGCCCTGGCAGTTTGCTGCCCTATGAGGATGCCCGCATGAACGCCCCCCTCAATTCCTCGCTGCTCAAATTTGGTATTGGCCAACCCGTCTCCCGCAAGGAAGATCCGGTACTGCTACGGGGAGAAGGACGCTACACGGATGATCTTTCCCTGGCCGGACAAGTCTATGGAGTGATGGTCCGCAGTCCATATGGGCATGGGATACTGAACGGGATCGACATGGCTGAGGCAGCCGCCATGCCTGGCGTGCTGGCGATCTATACAGGGCACGATTTGGAGGCAGCTGGGCTCGGTCCTATGCCGGTCTCGGTGGGGCAGAAAAACCGTGACGGCAGCCCCGCCCGTTTGCCGAAGCAGCCGGTGATGACAACCGACAAAGTGCGCTTCGTTGGCGACCCGGTGGCCATCGTCGTTGCAGAGACTGCTAAGCAGGCACGAGACGCGGCCGAGGCTGTGGTGTTGGACATCGAGCCGCTGCCTGCAGTGACGGAGGCACGCGCCGCCGTCGCCTCGGATGCACCGCTGCTCTACGAGGACGTGCCAGGCAACCAAGTAGTGAATTTCCATTACGGCGATGCTGATGCCGTGGCGAGCGCTTTTGAGCAGGCCGCGCATGTCACCCGGCTGCACATCCGGAACAGCCGCGTAGTCGTCTCGCCGATGGAACCGCGGTCGGCGCTGGCGACCTATGAGAACGGGCGATATGTCCTGCATCTGGGCAGCCAGGGCGTCTTTGGCATGCGCGGCAATCTGTCCAAAGTGATGGGAGTAGAACCCAAGACACTGCATGTGCTGACGGGGAATGTCGGCGGTTCATTCGGAATGAAAGCCAGCGTCTACCCGGAGTATCCCGCACTTCTGCATGCAGCAAAGCAGCTGGGTCGGCCGGTGAAATGGACGGACGGGCGCACTGAAAGTTTCCTGTCTGACAGCCATGGACGTGACCACGACATGTTGGCGGAGCTGGCGCTGGATGCCGAAGGCCGCTTCCTCGCCGTCCGGATGTCCGGCTTCGGAAATCTCGGTGCATATATGAGTAACGCGACCACGTTACCTTCCACGGGCAATACCGTGAAGAACGTGGTCGGGGTGTACCGCACGCCGCTGGTGGAGGTATCGACGCGCTGCGTCTTCACCAACACCACGCCGGTTGGCGCCTATCGTGGTGCAGGACGGCCCGAAGGCAACTATTACATGGAGCGGCTTGTCGAGACTGCTGCGCGGGAGATGGGGATCGACCGGTTGGAGTTGCGACGCCGTAACCAGATTCGGCCGGACCAGATCCCATACAAGGCGCCATCGGGGATGCTTTACGACAGTGGCGACTTTCCTGCCGTTCTGGAGAAAGCGCTGGCCGCTGCCGACTGGGATGGTTTCGCCGGGCGGCGGGCCGAAAGCCGCGCGCGCGGAAAATTACGCGGCATTGGGGTTGGGCAGTATCTCGAAGTGACGGCGCCGCCCTCTAAGGAAATGGGCGGCATTCGCTTCGACGAGGATGGTGGCGTGACCATCCTAACGGGCACGCTGGACTACGGTCAGGGACATGCCACACCCTTCGCGCAGGTGCTCGTGGACCGGCTTGGCATCCCCTTCGAGCGCATCCGCTTGAGCCAGGGCGATAGTGACTTGCTGATCGCGGGCGGCGGCACGGGCGGATCCCGCTCCATCATGGCGACTGGCACGGCGCTCTCATCGGCCAGCGCATTGGTAATCGAGAAAGGAAAGGCGGCTGCGGCCCATGTGCTTGAAGCCTCAGCTGCTGATATCGAGTTCTCCTCCGGGCGGTTCAGCATCGTGGGCACGGACCGGGGGATCGGCATCCTGGAACTAGCGAAGCAACTGCGTGGGATAGCGGAACTGCCAGACGGATTACCGCGTACGCTCGATGTGTCTCACACCGACCAATATGAGGAATCTGCCTTCCCTAATGGTTGCCATGTTGCCGAGGTGGAGATCGACCCCGACACCGGCGAGGCGGCTGTGGTGAGCTACGTCACCGCCAATGATTTCGGTGTATTAGTGAACCCGATGCTGGTGGCGGGTCAGGCGCATGGCGGCATCATGCAGGGCATTGGCCAAGCTCTGACGGAGCTGACCGCTTATAATGAGGAGGGTCAGCCGCTTAGTGGATCCTATATGGATTACTGTTTGCCGCGCGCGGAGCACGCTCCGTCCTTCGGCTTTGCGAGTCACCCGGTTCCCGCGCGTACAAATGCCTTGGGCGCGAAGGGATGCGGTGAAGCAGGGTGCGCAGGTGCGCTGCCATCAGTAATGAATGCCGTTGTGGACGCGGTTGAGGAGCGGGGCATTCTGCATGTCGATATGCCGGCGACTCCTCAGAGGCTCTGGAGCCTTCTCAACTCGCGAACCCAAGCGTGATCGGCGTAAGCCACTCTGGCTCGCGGCATTCTTCTGTTGTGGGAGTCAAGGGGCGAGCAGCCGATACCCGGCAGTAGCCGGTCAGCGACCACGCTCTCCCTTGGCGAATACTTCGGAGTGGCGGCGCATAGGGTCATGCCCGACGGCCCACCTGGAGATCGCCGCCCCGATCTTTGCGCCCCCAGCTATTGAGGGGCCGGTCGGGGCGGCAAAGTCCTCGTCGCGGTCGCAGACGAGGCGCAAGTCGACGAGCGCGATGCCGTGCGCGAAAGCCTCACGGGTGATGATGTCGTTGAAGGCGGCGAGGGCCACCACGGCAACCTGACGACGACTAGGCTCGGCGAAGCGCGGGTCGTAGATCGTGCAGACCGCAAGCGGCAGGTCCAGCTTGAGGGTCGCGTCGAGCATGCCTCGGTAATCGCGGGCAAAGGCCTGGCGGATGGCAGCAATCCTGGCAAGCCCGTCGGCCACGCTGTGCGCCGGCTCGCCGAGGACGCCCTCCTGCCGTCCGGCGTCGTTACCTCCCGCGCTGATGACGAGGTGGGTGGCGTCAGGCGGTAGCCGCCCGAGTTGGCCCGGCACATCGGACGCGACCGACCCGCCTCTTGCCAGGAGCGTGGCCCGCCAGCCGCGCGGCAGTTCCCTCCGCAGCTGTCCCACGACATCAGGACCGCTACCCCGGAGGTAGCCTCCGTTGTCGAGTACGGAGTCGCCGAGAAGGATAAGGTGCCCCGGCCTGCTAGCCAGGGCCGGACCCATGGACTGTGCCCCGGACGGTCGCACGCTGGCTTTCAGCCCCAACGCAGCGATCGCACCGAGGGCCGCTCGGCGGTACGCGGGGGGCGCTGGGGCAACGGTCATCGCATGCCTCCTCTAACGGATGAGCTGGGGCAGGAGCGCAGTACTCCACGGGCGAGCCGGAACGCACGGAGCAACAGCCGGTTGTCGCAGGCTCGCCGCCGTCATCTGGCAGCCGATGCGGAGTGAGGGTAGCCGTTGGGCGTGGCGCAAAGTCCCTGGGGCTGAAGTCCACAGGGACCGCCCTGCCAGGTCGCTTTGAGTCGAAGTGGAGAAGCGATGTGCTCGACGCGCAGCAGCCATCCTCAACCTATGGTAGCTATTTTCCTCTCATGCGTGCGATATTAGCGCGGGGCTGGGGGCGGCCCCGAGGGGCAGAGGGACATGTTTGTCGATGCGCTGGTGGGTCTGTGCGGGGCGTGGGGCCTCGCCGGGTCATTGACGTGGTCGTTTGCGCGGACACGCCGAGCGATGCTTGCAATCCAAATTTCAACCGCACCAGGGTTCATCCTGCACTGGGCTCTCCAGGAGCATTGGACGGCCGCGAGCCTGACGGTGCTGACCATGCTGCTAACCCTGATCTCAGCGGCGCTCGATGGTCCGCCGAATAGCAATGGCGTTCGCGTCGCGCGCTTGCTCTACTTGGTTGCTCTGCTGCCAGTGGCGGCACTGACGGCGTGGTCTTGGGAGGGGTGGCACTCGCTGTTCGCGGCGCTTGGGACGACAGTCGCCTGCTGCGGCCGCTGGCAGACCGACAAGGCCCGGTTCCGCGCCCTGATCCTCGCCTGCTCGGTGCCCTGGTTCGCACACAATCTCTCGGTCGGATCGGTCCCGGCGATGGTATCGGATCTCTTTTTGATGGGACGCGGTGCTTGGCTTGCGTTGCGCAATCGTCCCCAGGCGGTACCGATGTCGGCCGCGACGGCGGCCTAATTTTATACTATCGGGTGCTGGAATGGAGAGACCTTGTCCTTCCCCGGCCGACGCTGCAGAACTTTAGCGAGGCAGTCATCGAGTTCGATGCTGCGATGCGCTCGGGCCGCCTCCAGCATGACAGTAATCCGGTGCTGGAGTGGTGCACCGGCAACGTCGTGGGCAAACCCGATCGCCGGGGCAACCTATACCCGACGAAGGCGCAGCCGGAGCAGAAGATCGACGCTGCCGTGGCGCTTATCATGGCAGCTGGGTGCTCAATGACCGAGCTGGTGCAGTTCACCAACATCTACGAGCAGGCAGAGTTATGACCCGCATGATGCTGTGCACAAAAGCTTCGCAGCGATCAGGGGATTAAGTTGCAGTTAATGACGTCTATTCGCCTATATAGTTCGTTAGGGACCATAGACCGTTGCCCAGTGGTGAACAGGCATGGTGTATGCGCGGTACGCCGGACTTTGTGACTCCAGCGCTGCGTTGAGAAGTGCAGCCTCTCAAATGAGATCGACAGCGATGGAGGGCGTCGCAATGGCTGCAGGCAAGAAGTGGCAGCTCACCGGAGATTACTTCGAAACTTGCAGCTGCGATGTGGTCTGCCCATGCCTAATCTCGGCTGCCTCACCACTGACAGCACGACCGACGCAAGGTGTCTGTGACGTGGCACTCGCATTTCATATCGAGAAGGGCAGATACGACGGAACGCCGCTTGACGACCTCAATGTGGTCGTTGCCGGCCACGTCCCAGGCGCCATGGCGGACGGCGGCTGGACCCTGGCCGTCTATTTCGACGAGCGAGCCGACGAACGCCAGAGCGCGGCGCTCGAGGCCATTTTCAGCGGCACCGAGGGCGGACCGATGGCGGCCTTCGCCCCTCTCGTGGGGACACATCTTGGAATCAAGAAGGTGCCGATCCTGTATAGCGTCCAGGGCAAGACTCGCTCCGCCGAAATCCCCAGCGTCATGCAGATGTCGGTCGATCCGCTACCGACTATGCACCCAGGCGGCGAAATCTGGACCTCGGCGGGCCATCCCGTGGCACCGGACAGGCTCGCGCTTGCCGTAGGAGGCACAGGTAGTACCTTCGCCGATCACGGTATGCGCTGGAACAACTCTGGTAAGAATGGACACTACGCCCCGATCAGTTGGTCCAGCTAGTATCCGCGGCACAGGCTTGATGTCGACCCCGGGCAATCGCACTACGGATTGTGCTCCGGCCAAGGTGCCAGCGGCCATGTCACTCACAGCGCAACGCAACGCCATTCTTGTTCTGCTTCTCGTCCTCGCGGCCGCTGCTTGGGGGCTGCTGGCTTGGCACGCAACGGACCCCGACATGGCGATGGAGATGGTAGCCTCTTCGCCTACCATGGGCCTGCAGGCACCGCTGTTCCTAGCGATTTGGGTGACAATGATGGTCGCCATGATGTTTCCTACCGCTGCGCCCATGATCCTCGCCTTCAACCGGGTTCAGGCGGACAGGCGGCGCCGAGGCCGAGCCTTCGTGCCGACCTGGATATTCGTCGGCGGTTACATGGTAATCTGGATCTTGGCGGGTTTGGCCGCCTACTTGGGGGCAGTAGTAGCCGAGGAAGCTGCGACCCGCTTGGGGCTGTCAGCAGTCACGACCGCTCGCATTGGTGGAGCCATCCTCATTGCTGCGGGACTCTACCAACTCACGCCTCTCAAGGACATCTGCCTGTCGAAGTGCCGAACGCCGCTCGGCTTCATCATGACCTCCTGGCGTGACGGGATGCTTGGGGCTCTGCGGATGGGCCTAGTTCACGGGGGATGGTGCCTTGGTTGCTGCTGGCTTTTGTTCATTATCCTGTTCCCGCTTGGAATGATGAACATCGCCGCAATGGCAGCCATCACCGTTCTCATCTTCGCTGAGAAAAGTTTGCCCTGGGGCCTTTGGGCGGCTCGAGCCGTGGCCGCAGTCCTGGTTATCTACGGCGCTATAGTGATCGTTATCCCCGACGCGTTGCCGACTTTCCCGCCTGGAGCTGGTATGGCCACGAGTGTTGATGTCGGCATAAAAATGCCGAAGTAGTCTCCGGCCGGTCGGGCATTCTCCGCCACGTCACGACGCGCTGCTGCATGCTCTGGCATTGTTGGACAACAAGCCGGCGTAATTCTCCCTGCCGAGCGTCACGCTGCGGTACGCTGGCTGTGGTAGTATGGGTCCGAGCCATGCCGCCCCCTTGGAGCCGGCACGCCTGCTTCCCCAACTGCTCGTTGAGCCAGCTGCTAATACTCAAACGAAAGGGCAGGCTTTGCAGCCTGCCCTCAAGAGTTCGCGCAGCGTCGTAAAGGTTAGAAGTCCATGCCGCCCATACCACCCATACCACCCATACCACCCATACCACCGCCCGGAGGACCGCCTGCTGCTGGCTGCTTCTCCGGACGCTCAGCGATCATGGCTTCGGTCATGATCAGCAGCGCAGCGACCGATGCTGCACCCTGTAGTGCCGTGCGCACGACCTTGGTCGGATCGATGATACCCGCCGCCACCAGATCCTTGTAGGTGTCGGCCTGGGCGTCGTAACCGAAGGCATAGGTGTCGTTGCGCAGCACCTCACCTGCAACCACGGCACCGTCCTGGCCGGCATTCTCGGCGATCTGCCGCAGCGGCGCTTGCAAGGCGCGGCGGACGATCTCAATGCCAACATGCTGATCATTGTTTTCGGTCTTGATGTCGCCTAGCGTCTTTGACGCACGGGCGAGCGCGACACCACCACCGGGTACAATGCCCTCCTCGACCGCGGCGCGGGTTGCATGCAGCGCGTCGTCGACCCGGTCCTTGCGCTCCTTCACCTCAACCTCGGTCGAGCCGCCGACGCGGATGACGGCAACGCCGCCGGCCAGCTTTGCCAGGCGCTCTTGCAGCTTCTCACGATCGTAGTCCGAGGTGGTCTCCTCGATCTGCGCCTTGATCTGGCTAACCCGACCCTGGATAGCGTCTTTGGCCCCCGCGCCATCGATGATCGTGGTGTTCTCCTTCTCGATCCGCACGGTTTTGGCAGTACCTAGCTGAGCAAGGGTCACGCTCTCCAGCTTGATGCCGAGATCTTCGGAGATGACCTCACCGCTGGTCAGGATGGCAATGTCTTCCAGCATCGCCTTGCGGCGGTCACCGAAGCCCGGCGCTTTCACGGCCGCGACCTTCAGACCGCCGCGCAGCTTGTTCACCACCAGGGTGGCCAGCGCCTCGCCCTCGACATCCTCGGCAACGATGATGAGTGGGCGGCCGCTCTGAACTACCGCTTCGAGCAATGGAAGCATGGGCTGCAGGCTCGAAAGCTTCTTCTCGAATATGAGGATGTAGGGATTTTCCATCTCCGCGGTCATCTTCTCCGCGTTTGTGATGAAATACGGGGAGACGTAACCACGGTCGAACTGCATGCCCTCGACGACATCGAGTTCGGTCGTGACGCTTTTGGCCTCCTCGACCGTGATGACTCCCTCGTTGCCGACTTTTTCCATCGCTTGGGCGATCATCTCGCCAATCTCGTAGTCGCCGTTGGCCGACACCGAGCCGACCTGGGCCACCTCGGCGGAGGTATTGATCTTGCGGCTGTTCCTCTGCAGCTCCTCAACGACCACCGTGACAGCCTTGTCGATGCCGCGCTTCAAATCCATCGGGTTCAGGCCGGCGGCAACCGATTTCGCCCCCTCACGAACGATCGCCTGGGCGAGCACGGTCGCGGTGGTGGTGCCGTCGCCAGCGACGTCACTTGCCTTCGAGGCGACTTCGCGCACCATCTGCGCGCCCATGTTCTCGAACTTGTCGGCCAGCTCGATTTCCTTGGCGACGGTCACGCCGTCCTTGGTGATCCGCGGAGCGCCGTAGCTCTTGTCGAGCACCACATTGCGGCCCTTGGGACCAAGGGTGACTTTAACCGCATCGGCCAGGATATCGACACCGCGTAGCATACGCTCGCGCGCATTGGCGCCAAATCTAACATCTTTCGCAGCCATGTTTCATTCCTCTCTGGTATTTGCTTCAGCGTGGGTTGTTATCCAGCGGCTTACTTCGTAGCGGCGCTGCTCGCGAGAACACCCATAATGTCGGCCTCTTTCATAATGAGAAGCTCCTCACCATCGAGCTTCACCTCGGTGCCCGACCACTTGCCGAACAGGATGCGGTCGCCGGCCTTCACGTCGAGCGCGCGCAGCTCGCCCTTGTCGTTCAGCGTGCCGGAGCCGACGGCGATAACCTCGCCTTCCTGCGGCTTCTCCTTGGCCGTGTCGGGGATGATGATGCCGCCGCGGGTCTTCTCCTCGGCCGTCACGCGACGGACGAGAACGCGGTCATGCAGGGGCCGAAAGCTCATGCGTTTTCCTCCTAAAATTTCTTATCGATTGTCTCGCTGGGCGTGAGGGTGTCCGCACGGCCTGTTGGCCCGCTAGCACTTCACTGCGGCGAGTGCCAAAACCTACGCCTGTCGGCGGCACACGTCTAGGCTATCGCAGCGCCAAGGCTGCCGGCCTTCGCCAAGCCCTAGTCCGCTCCCCCTCGCTTGCATATCATGTTCTTTTGTCGAAACTGAATGCTCTGTGGCGCGTGTCACAGCGGAAGGCCCGTGAGAAACGCTATGACGGACCGACGGCCGCACTACGCCTCAGGCGCGGAGCGAGAAGCGGTAGAAACCCGGTACAGCCCGGCGGCCAGTCTGATGGTAATGACAAACCAGTTGTTGCTCAGTGCGCGTACACGACGATTTGGAGCAACGGCACGGCCAGTGTGATATCTTTGATCGCTGCCCAAAGATGGTCGGACGCCATCAGTCTCCGGCAGACCCAGATGGATCAAACCAGTCTTGCCGGTGACGGTTGCGCAATGCGTCGTGACCAGCTTAGTCTCGTATCAACAAACATAGTCACAGGGATCCTTCGTCCCGGTGGCCAAGATGCGCAAGCGCGATGAGCTCGCAGGGATGGCGCCTGTCCCTTGCAAACGCTTTGAATTGTTTGACGCAGAGTAAAAGCCTGGGGGAAGCAATGACCAATCGTGACAAGAGTGACCGTATTGTCCACGAGGTCGGCGGTGCTGACCAGCCCCCATCGAGTGGTCCGCATGCAATTTAGTGGAGCATGGCGGCAGGCGGTACTGACCCGGTCGGGTTCGGGCGGTGGAGCGGCACTGGCGGTCCCGG